>DAINOA010000130.1:0-5140 GCA_036735625.1 Planktosalinus sp.
CAGCCCGATTTGTATTACAGTTACAACTTTAATTTCAATTCAAATTTTACCACAAAAGAATTTTTTGCTTTTGGAGGTGGTTTTGAAACCACACCTTTTGGCGTTAATGATATTTATGAACCCCGCACAGAAGGAAGGCATGTAAAAAAACCTGCATATTACAATCCTTGGATCTGGATTTCAACAGATTATAGAAATCGTTTTGCGCTTGATTTGGATCTTGAAATAGTTAGTTTTGATGAAAAAAACAGGGATATCAAAAGTTTTGGAATATCACCCAGATTCCGGTTTTCAGACAAATGGAAAGCAAACGCAAGGATGAATGTTAGTTATTCATCAAACGAGCAAGGGTTCATAGGAAGACAAGATGACGAGATTAATTTTGGACAAAGAGACCGCAACACAATTATTACCTCACTGGAGTCGCAATATATTTTCAATACCAAAATGGCTGCAAGCATTTCATTCAGGCATTATTTTTCTGAAGTAGATTATCATCAGTTCTACACACTTGAAAACAATGGTTCACTCACTTCAAACCCCTCTTATGAGAACGTAAATAATACCTCATACAACAGCTGGAACATAGATTTGCGCTACTCCTGGTGGTTTGCTCCCGGAAGCCAACTCACCTTTTTGTACAGGAATGCTATCGACAGCTTTTTTGATGAAGCCGGATTTGGGTTTAAAGAAAATTTTGAAAATTTATTTGAGCAGCCACAACTACATAGTTTTTCTATACGGATAAGTTATTTTTTGGATTACAATCGTGTAAAAAATATGTTTCAGAAAAATCAAGTCAATTCAGAAATAGGAAACAGGCTTCCGCGAAAAATGAATTTAGGAATGGATGGTTTTAGGTCTTAGGTAGGGAGGGCTTAGGTAGTGGGTATTGAGTATAAAATACTTTAATTCTTTTAAACTAGAAACTTACTTTCGCCTTTCAGGCCTTAAAACAAAAGCATTCGGGAAGTTTTTTTGTATTTCAAGCAATGCTCTGTCTGCTTCAAGACGGGTGCTGTAGTTTCCCACCCACACTTTATAATTTGGCGTTTCATATTCAATGGTGGCAGACCAAACTGAAAGACTCCTGTTGTAATTTCTAATCACACTATTGGCTTCTTTTAATTCCCCATAATATAATTGGATCGTGTAACCATCAGAAATTTTATTGTCTTTTGATAGATTTGATTTCAAGCGAAGTAGCTCTGTAATTTTTTCATCTTGATGAATCTGCAAGGTTCCTTGCTGAGAATACCCAAAGCTTGCAAAGAAAAATAGCATAAAGACGAAAAAAATTGGTTTTAATTTCATTTTGAAATCCCGGTTTATTTTGTAAACACAAATCTAAATGATTATAACTTAAAACGAAAGCAATTTATTATTTAGAATTAATATAAATTAATTGTTAACCTTTACTTTCAATTCTTAAAATGGACTTAAAATGTTATTTTTGTACAGTTATTTGGAGGGTTGATTTTTTAACTCTTTTTTTTTGAGACATTAAAGGTAAATCTAACACCTTTTTTATAAATAACAGATTGTAGATTATCAATAGCTTACGGTTAAAACAATAAGAATGGTCATCCTGTTTTAGTGTTTTACCTCATTAAAAAATAATAAATAGTTACAGATGAAAAAGGTGAAATACCCAAATCTATTGTTTAAATTTTCTTCTCTTGCATTAACAGCCTTGCTGTTAATTTTCACAAACACACTTATCGCTCAAGAAGATGCTCCGGTTGATACTGAAGTTCCGGCAGCTGAAGCTGTCGTTGAGCTTGCAGGTGACCCGGCTGCAGGGAGACAATTGTTCAACAGTAATTGTGCAGCCTGTCACCAAATGGACAGAAAGGCCATTGGTCCCGCACTAAGAGGAATGGCTGAACGCTATGAGAAAGAATGGTTGTACAGTTGGATTAGAAATAGTCAGGCTTTAGTTCAGGCAGGCGATCCCATTGCAGTGGCACTTTTCAACGAGTACAATGGCTCTGTGATGCAAGCATTTCCTCAACTTACAGATAAAGACCTTGATGACCTGGTAGCTTACACCAGTCAACCAAAAGCTGAGCCGGCAGTTGCAACAACTGAAAGTGGAACAGCTACAACAGGTTCTGAAAGTGGAATCTCAAACACATTAGTACTTGGATTGCTTATTATTGTGATGTTGATGCTTGTCATCATGCTCTTTATGGTGAGTAATGTCCTAAAGAAAATTGCACAAGCAAATAATGTGGTTTATCCTGAAAAAGAAAAAACCACCCCCATTTGGAAGGCCTTTATTCAAAATCAATTCTTAGTGCTTGTCTCTGTTGTATTTTTAATGCTTGCAGGTGCTTATTATGCATATGGTTTCTTTATGCAGGTTGGAATTGACCAAGGCTATGCGCCTATTCAACCCATTCACTTTTCACACAAAATTCACTCCGGTGACAATCAGATAGACTGTAATTATTGCCACTCTTCTGCCAGAAAAAGTAAACACTCGGGAATTCCTTCCCTCAATGTGTGTATGAGTTGCCACGAAAACATCTATGAATACAACGGTGAGGTTGATTTAGCTCAAGGCTACACCAAAGAATTCTATGATGCAGAAATTCAAAAACTATATGACGCAGTGGGCTGGGATGCAGAAGAGCGCGTTTACACAGGTGAAGAACAGCCGGTGAAATGGGTGCGCATTCACAACCTTCCAGATTTGGCTTATTTTAATCATGCACAACACGTTACAGTAGCTGGCATTGATTGCCAAACCTGTCACGGTCCCGTTGAAGAAATGGAAATCCTTTATCAATATTCGCCGCTCACAATGGGCTGGTGTATCGATTGTCATCGCACCACAGATGTTGATTTGAAAGGAAATGAATACTATGAGAAAATTCACGCCGAGCTTTCCAAAAAGTATGGTGTAGAAAGATTAACAGCGGCTCAAATGGGCGCACTTGAATGTGGTAAATGCCACTATTAAAATTAAATTAAAGACAAATTTCAATCCAAAATATGGCATCAAGCAAGAAATACTGGAAAAGTGTTGAAGAACTGAACGAAAACAGTTCCATTGTTGAGACGCTAAAACAAAACGAGTTTGTTGAACACATACCAACAGATGAGTTTTTAAGCGACAAAGAAACGCTTGAAACATCTCAAACAACTCGTCGCGACTTCTTAAAATATGTTGGCTTTACAACAGCAGCAGCATCGCTCGCTGCCTGTGAAGGGCCTGTCATCAAATCAATCCCTTATGTGATTCACCCTGACGAAATCGTTCCGGGCCTAGCAAACTTCTATGCAACCACCATTGCAGATGGATTTGATTTTGCTTCCATATTGGTAAAAACAAGAGAAGGAAGACCCATCAAAATTGAAAACAACACCCTGGCAAGCACAAATGGAAGTGCCAATGCCAGAGTTCAGGCATCTGTGTTATCGCTTTATGACAAAAACAGATTGCAAGGACCTCTAGCAGATGGAGAATCTGTTGATTGGGATTATTTCAATCCCTTAGTAGCATCAAGATTGGACACATTAGCAGCCAATGGCAGTGAAGTAGTTTTGTTAACACAAACCTTTGCCAGTCCTTCGACAACCAAACTGATTAATCAATTTACCTCAAAATATTCAAACATTCGTCACGTCATTTACGACACTGTTTCCATCTCTGAAGCACTTGATGCTTATCAAATGAAATATGGAACCAGAGGACTAGCAGATTATGATTTCGCTAAAGCGGAAGTTATTGTTTCTGTTGGGGCAGATTTTCTAGGCGATTGGCAAGGTGGCGGTTATACTGCAGGCTATGCAAAGGGGCGCATTCCCAAAAACGGAAAAATGTCACGCCACATTCAGTTTGAATCATTAATGACACGAAGTGGTGCAAATGCAGATAAGCGTGTTGCGGTAACCCCGGAACAACAAAAGGAGGTTCTTAAGGCCCTTTCCGGAAAAAGTTCCAATCTGCCTGAAGGCATTCAGGAAGCAGTTGCAAATGCAATAAGACAATTGCAAAAAGATGGCTCAAAAGCAGTGGTTGTTTGTGGACTCATGGATGTGGAAGCACAGACAATGGCTTTGGAAATAAATGAAACCCTTGGAAGTCAGGTAATGGATACCACGAATCCAAGAATGAACAGACAAGGAAAATCGCAAGAGGTGCTCAATGTCATTCAAGGTGTAAAATCAGGAACAGTAAAAGGTTTAATTACAGTGGGTGTTGATCCTTTGTACTCATTCCCAAATGCAACAGAATTTGCTGAAGCTTATAAAAACCTTGATTTTACGTTAGCCTTTGCAATGCGTGAAGATGCTACAGCATCTCAAGCACAATTTGTAGCCGCTACTCCTCATTATCTGGAGTCCTGGGGAGATGTTCAAATCAAAAAAGGACATTTTGCGTTATCGCAACCCACTATAAGACCTTTGTTTAATACAATGCAATTTCAAGAATGCTTGCTTGCTTGGATAGGTGAAGAAAAATCATATTTTGATTACATCAAAGAAACAACAGAACCCATACTTGGATCCAAATCCTGGAACCAAGCATTACACGATGGTGTTTTTGAAAGTAATGCGGATGTAGCTATTGAAAATGCATCAGTTTCCGGAACAATGGTAAGCGCCTCTTCTGAAGGAGGCTTGTCAACATCCTCTTTATCTGAAGGTGATTTTGACTTAATTTTCTATACCAAAACGAATATGGGTGATGGTCAAAATGCCAACAACCCATGGTTACAAGAATTTCCAGACCCCATTTCAAGGGTTTCCTGGGATAACTATATGACGATTTCTGCTGCAGATGCAGAATCAATTGGATTAAAAAACTGGCACGTAGCAACTGGAGCTCTCAATGGAAGCTATGTGAACATTACTGCCAATGGCCAAACTTTAGAAAATGTACCGGTTATTATTCAGCCGGGACAAGCTAGAGGAACTGTGGGACTTTCGTTTGGTTTTGGAAAAACACACAACATTCAAAAGGAAATGCAAGTGGGTGTGAATGCCTACTCATTATATACTAACTTTAATGGTGTACAACGTGTATCACTTGAAAAAGCAATTGGCGAACACGAATTTGCTTGCGTTCAGTTGCACAACACAATGATGGGTAGAGACATCATTAGAGAAACCACTCTTGAGATATTCA
>DAINOA010000131.1:0-4818 GCA_036735625.1 Planktosalinus sp.
TTGAGGATGAATACTTTTACAGACATCCCGGTTTTAACCCCATCTCTATGGGGAAGGCATTTAAGGAAAATTTATTAACAGACAAAAAGCGGGGGGCAAGCACACTTACACAACAGGTCATAAGGCTTTCGCGAAAGAATAAAAAACGCACCTATTTTGAAAAAGTTATCGAACTCTTTCAGGCAACCCGGCTTGAAGCAGGCTACAGCAAAAAGGAAATTTTAAATTTATATGCTTCACACGCCCCCTTTGGTGGAAATGTAGTGGGGTTGGAAACTGCATCCTGGCGGTATTTTGGAGTGCCCGCAAATGAATTAAGTTGGGGTCAAAGTGCAGCATTGGCGGTTTTACCCAATGCCCCGGCTCTTATTTTTCCTGGAAAAAATGAAATCCTCCTAAAACAAAAAAGAGACCGACTCCTAAAAAAACTTTTTGATAAAGGAGTATTTGATGAACTCACTTATGAAATGGCTATTCTGGAAACGCTTCCGGGGAAACCCTATCCATTGCCAGACCAAACACTTCATTTTACTGAAAAAATGAAACAAAATCATCCCGGTGAGCGCATACAATCAACTATCAACTTCACGCTACAATCACAACTCAACCAAATCACCCGTGACCACCACTTTCAATTACGCCAAAATCAAATTCACAACCTTTCTATCATCGTGATGGATGTACACACACGTGAAATTTTAGGGTATGTGGGCAATACTCCCACCGGGGTTGAACACCAAAAATTTGTGGATGTGACAGACAAACCCAGAAGTACAGGGAGTATTTTAAAACCTTTTTTATTTGCTTCGGCAATGCACACAGGCGAGTTGCTCCCTAAAACCTTGGTGGCAGATGTCCCCACAACGATAAACGGCTACAGTCCTGAAAATTTTGAAAAGCAATTTAATGGAGCCGTTCCTGCAAGTACCGCACTAAGCCGCTCTTTGAATGTACCGGCCGTGAGATTGTTACAGGATTATGGATTGCAACGGTTTTACAACCAGTTAAAGAAAATGAACTTGGAAAATATAAATCACCCGGCAGACCATTATGGACTTACGCTCATTTTAGGCGGAGCCGAAAGCAGCCTCTATGAAGTGACCAAGGGATATGCAAATCTAGCCGCCACTTTAAATCATTTCACAGCAAATTCAAGTCAGTACCGTGCAAACGAATTTACCAATCCGGTTTTTATCAAAGGTGAGTCACAGGACTTTGGAAATTTACAATTTGAAGCTCCTGTTTTTAGTGCCGGCGCTATTTATAAAACTTTTGAAAGCTTACGCGAAAGCAACCGCCCCAATGCAGATGAAAACTGGAGTTTTTATCAGGATGCACGCCCCATCGCCTGGAAAACAGGAACGAGTTATGGGTTTAAGGATGCCTGGGCAGTAGGGGTCACACCAGATTATGCCATTGGGATTTGGGTGGGCAATGCCATAGGCGAAGGGCGTCCAGGTTTAACAGGTATTCAGGCAGCAGCCCCTGTTTTGTTTGATGTATTGAAAATTTTACCCGTTAACAAATTGTGGTTTGATATGCCTTATGACGATTTGATTGAAGAAACCATCTGCTCACAAAGCGGCTACAAAGCCGGTTTATTTTGTGAATCAACTGCTTTTGAATGGATTCCGTCACAAGGCACAAAAACAGTTTCCTGCCCCTACCATCACCAAACAACACTCAACCAAACCGAAAGTTATCGGGTCAATTCGTCGTGCTATCCTTTAGAAAACAGTAAACAAAAAAACTGGTTTAGTTTACCGCCAGTTATGGAGTATTATTATGCACAGCTTCATCCACAATATAAAACACTCCCGCCATTCCACCCAGATTGTATAGCAGAAAATGAGCAATTAATGGCATTTATTTATCCCAAAAGGAGAGAACAAGTTATGCTTCCCAAAGACTTTGATGAGAATATAAACGATGTTATTTTTAAATTGGCCCATCGCGATCGCGATGCTGTTGTTTATTGGTATCTGGATGAAAGATTTATTGGCAAAACAGAGACGTTTCATGAACTCGCGGTAGTTATTAGCCCTGGTAACTATGTTTTAACCGTTATGGATCATCAAGGCAACAAGATTCAGGAAAAGGTTGAAGTGTTGAAGTTCAATTGATTATGAAGCCCTCACAGGGTGTTAAACCCTTTGAAGGTTGATAGTTACTTCCAGTTTTTAAATGGGTTTTGACTCAATTGTGAGTTGTAATATCTTAAATCCCCCGTCACTTCTTTCCCCAGCCATAAAGGTTTCAGGAATTCCTCATTTTCTGAATTTAACTCGACTTCTGCGACAATCAATCCCTCATTTTCGCCTGAAAAAACATCTACTTCAAAAGTATGGTTTCCTGCTATTACTTCATATCTGGTTTTGTCAATGATGCCGGGTTCACATAATAGTAATAAAGCCTCGGCATCAACAATTGAAATTTCTGTTTCCCATTCTGTTCTGATGGTTCCTGCTTTGTTGGAAATTCCTTTGACGGTTAAAAACCCTTGATTTCCTTTGATGCGCACCCTCACGGTTCTTTGAGGGTGGGTGTTGAGGAAGCCTTGCACAATACGGGTTTGCTTAAATGCTTCTTGTTGAAAAGCTTCAGAGGTGACTAAAAATTTACGTTCTATTTCAAGCATCTTTTGCAATTTCTTTGATGGTTTGATTTTCAATACGTTTTTTAGAATGCCCCTGGTTTGCAAGAATTACCATCGCTTTTGCTATGGTTTCAGGCGAAATGGTGCGGTAATTTTTTGGGATAATTGGGTTTAGTATTTTGAAAAGGAACTTGGCTATGGATTCGCCAAGCCGCTTTTCGTTCCTGCTTCCACCTATTAATCCCGGTTGTAAAATGTATGTGTTTTGAATGTTTTGTTTGAGGACATCGCGTTCCATCTCGCCTTTAATCTTGTTATAAAACACTTTACTGCCCGGGTTGGCACCCATTGCCGAAATGATAATAAATGTGTTGATGTTATTTTCTTTACAAATTTTCGCTGCAGCGAAAGGGATGCCATAATCAATTTTTCTATAAACCCTATTGTCCGGAGTTTTTGACTTGGTAGTGCCAATACAGCAAAACACTTCATCTGCCTGAAAGTTTTCTTTGTGTTTTTCCAGCTCAAACAAATCAAAGAGATGTTCTTCAAGTTTGGGGTTTGAGATGCCCACACTGCTGCGGGAAAATAATCTGATTTTTTCATAGTGGTCATCATTCAACAAAAAGTCAAGCAAAATGTGGCCTGTTAAACCTGTCGCGCCTAAAATGATTGCCGTTTTCTTCACAGACCTAAAATTACAGTATTTTTGTGTGATGCAGGACGAAATTCCAATCAGAAAAATTATTCACGTGGATATGGATGCCTTTTTTGCTTCCGTAGCGCAACTGGACAATCCTGATTTGAGAGGAAAACCCGTTGCCGTGGGTGGTCCTTCAGATAGGGGCGTGATTTCAGCTGCCAGTTATGAAGCTCGAAAATTTGGCGTGCGCAGTGCGATGTCAAGCATTGTGGCTAAAAAGTTATGCCCTGAGTTGATTTTTGTGAAGTCAAATTTTGAGCGTTACAATGAAGTTTCCAAAAAAATCAGGAAAATATTTCTGGAATATACTGATTTGGTGGAACCGCTTTCGCTGGATGAAGCCTATCTCGATGTGACCGAAAACAAAACCGGTAATCCCAGTGCCACTCTTATCGCGAAAGAAATACGTCAAAAGATTTTTGAACAAACAGGGCTTACGGCTTCCGCCGGGATTTCCATCAACAAGTTTATTGCCAAAGTAGCCAGCGACATCAACAAACCCAACGGACAAAAAACCATTGCGCCTGAAGGAGTATTGGATTTTCTTGAAAAATTAGACATCAGGAAATTTTATGGGGTAGGGAAAGTCACTCAGGAAAAAATGTATAACCTGGGTATTTTCACGGGCAAGGATTTAAAAACAAAATCCTTGGAATACCTCACCGAAACCTTTGGAAAAAGCGGTGCTTATTACTATTATGTCGTGCGGGGAATTCACAGAAGTGCCGTAAAACCCAACCGCATAAGGAAATCGCTGGGTGCCGAGCGTACTTTTTCAGAAAACATCTCATCAGAAATATTTATGCTGGAGCGCCTACAAGACATTGCCGATGAAATTGAACGCCGGCTTAAAAAATCAAAGGTTGCGGGTAAAACATTGACTTTAAAAATTAAATACAGCGATTTTACTTTGCAAACCCGCAGTAAAACCTTGCCTTATTTTATTTCTGACAAATCTTTGATTCTTGAAACAGTAAAGGAGTTACTTTTTCAGGAAAAAGTTTCTAATTCTGTGCGCTTGCTGGGGATTTCACTTTCCAATCTCAATACAGAAGCTAAAGAAAAACCGCTTGAAAATGCGGTTTCTGTACAATTAAATTTTGATTTTTAACTAAACCTGTGACACCCGTAAGGTATTCACCATCCCCTTATCTTTAATGGGCATTGCCGCAAGGTTGATTAAGAAATCTCCCTTTTCGACAAAGTTTTTTTCAAGTGCAATTTTATTCACATCATCAACCGTGGTGTCTGTACTTACAAATCGATTATAATAAAAAGCCCTCACACCCCAAAGCAAATTCATTCTGGTAATGATGTTTTTGTTTGAACTAAACACCAGAATATGTGCATTGGGTCTCCAAGCCGAAATCTGAAAGGCTGTATATCCACTATTAGTAAGTGTACAGATGGCTTTGGCTTCAATTTCGTTTGCCATAAGAGCAGCGTGATAACAAACAGATTTAGTTACATACCTAATGGTTTTGATTTGTGGCGGTTCCTGCGGAACCCTTATCAGTTT
>DAINOA010000132.1:0-4798 GCA_036735625.1 Planktosalinus sp.
ATCTGAAGATTATGAAAACGTTATGGAAATGCAAATAAAGCAGGTAAAAGATGACAAAAATCGTTTTTATACACTTCAACAAAAAGCAAAAGAAACAGAAAAAGACCCTAAATTTGAGTTTTTCTTTATAGGAAGTAAATTTGCAGAAGAAATTGACATAGCAACTGTTAAAGCCCAAGTGATGAAATACGGTTATTTCAAATACGAACAAAACATGATTAAGAACCCTTATGATTTGTTTAGGTTTGAAGGAAACCTTATTGCAAAAATCTGTAACGCAAGGATAAAAGGAAGACTTAACCAAAGGTTTTGGTGTAGCGACCAACCTATTGACATCAGAAAACATTTTGTTTTTGACCACAGAAAATTTATTTGATATGTATTACAAAAAACAAGGTAGAAAGTACATACCTGTAAATTTTGCAGAACTTGACGGCAAATGGTCTCCGGGTCTATACTTGATTTACCAAAATACACACAGCTCTGCAATTGAAAACCTGACTGTGCAAAAAGTACATGATTGTAAAGATTTGTCTCTGTACGCAGATATGGTTGCAAAAATGAAAGACAAACTGTTGTCAAACATATTGGCAGACATAAAAATCAGTGATATTTGTGAAAGAATGTTTGTTGAAATTATTAACCTTTTAATTGAAGATGAAAAACAAAATAGTGTATCTTTGCAAAAGTCAGAAAAAACTTAAACACAGACATGGAATCAGGAACAGAACACACATTTCACATAGACGGCGAAGAAACACACGTTGATTTGTTTTGGTCACACAACCGTAAGGAACATGGGATATGGAGAATAAAGTGTAAAATTGTCTATGGTCAAAACAAAGAAAAAACGTTTTATGAAACAACAACTGATTCTTTGTTTATTGAACTTGTCAATGAAATGTATGTCGAAGATGTTCCTTATTATGAAATACAAAAGGTTTACTTCAACAAATTCTTTGATAAAATCAGTGAAGACATAGAAGAATATTTAATTGACAATATTTAATAAACAAAACAGGTAGTGATTGATTTCACTACCTGTTTTAAAACAAACGACTGCCTACACAAGTAAACAACGTACAAATTGTCATAGTGTGATAAAAAACATTTTTAAAACGATTATCTAAATAGATAAGAGGAGTGTTTTAAATAACTAATTGATTTTGAACAAGTTAAGTCAATATTTATTCCCCGGATTTTACATCATTATTCCCTTGATTTTTCCATAATTACCCCCTTATTAGAGGATTAATTTAAAAACTATGAGAAAAATATATGAAAGTCAAATCATAAATTATGAAACAGGTGAAATTGTATCCACAAGTGTTGTAAAAACTGAAAAACATAATGAAACCTTTTTGTTTGCAAGAACTTCCGAAGGTCTTGAATGGTTAAATGATTTTAAAACCTTACAGGATTTAAAAACTTTTATGTACATGGTTGAATTTCAAGAACCTAAATCTGGTGTAATTATTTTTACAAAACTTCAAATAGAAAACTGTGCTAAATTTTTTAATTGTGCTGAAAAAACAATTAGAAATTCCATAGTAGGTTTAATAAAAAGAAAGTTTTTAAAAAGAATTGCAGCAAACAATTATTATTCCAATCCTTACACTTTTTATAAAGGAGGTAGTGCTTTACTAAAAGAAAGAATATCTTTATGGAAAACAATTTAATAAAAAATTATGCAACATGAAATATTCAAAAACCACATATCACCCACACTTGAGCGTTTAAAAGACGAACTTGGTCAGTTTTGGTTTGAGAGGATTGGAAGGTTTGTTTACGACCAAAAAGAACTGTTTAAACGACTTGAAGAAGAATACGGAACATTTCGTGTGTTTCCTGACAGAAGTCTTATATTCAGACCTTATAGGGAAACAGCTTCACCTCCCAAAGCACTGATACTGCTTCAAGAACCTTACTTCAACATCAACGCTTCAGGACTTGCATTGGAATGTAAAAACAACGTACTTCCCCAACTATCTTCAGTTCTTGGTCACTTAGGTAAGCAACATAAACCGGATTCACCATACACGTTGTCACACTGGTCTGCTCAAGGAATTATGTTGTTGAACAACCCTTTGACAGTGAGACACAAAGAATCAGGTTCACATCTTGACATAGGTTGGGAAGCAGTAATCAGAAAAACACTTTCAATGCTTCCTTCATCATGCGGTGTGCATATTTGGGGTAAAAAGAACTGGAACCTTGATAAGTGGGTAAATCCCGAATGTGTCATATACAAAGACTCTCTTCCTACCATGTCAGGTTTTGGAACAGAGTCTTTGAAACGTTTGAACGAAAACTTTAAACTTTGAGAATAAGCGGTGATGTTATAGACCATCACCGCTGACTTCTTCTATAAAACTTTTTGTATCCATAATTGTTCTTACAGGACCATACATTTTAAGCAGACGCTCCCCTCCTTTACCAATATCACCTGACACAGCATTGCTTGCAAACCCTGCAAAAGAACCAAACAGGTTAAACGCATAGTTTACAGCGGGTATCGGCATTTTGTCAGATGCAACAAAACCAAACGCATTGAAAAAGAAAGCATCTTTTACAGAATTTGTAAGAACTCTTCCTGTCACACTTCCTTTTTTCATTTCACTGGTAATCAAACCCATCAACATCAACGCAAGCAAATGAGACAGCAGCCTTCTAAGGTTTGCATGTCGTGATTCCCTTTCTTCAGGAGGCATGTTATCCCATGCTTTTTTAAATGCTGAAAACATCCCATCAGGGTCTGAAGGGTCAAGTGAATTGAACATAAACATAAAAGTGTTCAATATCCCCTCATGGTAACTCCCTTCCCAATGCAATGAAAACAAAGGGTTTCCGTCTTTATCAAGTTTGGGTGAACCGTCAGAGTTAAGGATAGGAACGGTTTTGTATTTACCCTCACTTTCATTGCGTTTACCTTTACCATCATAAGCGTATTGATACTTGATTGCACCCAACCAAGTTTTGAACTGCATCATCAAAGAATACAGTGGAAACAACCTACCTTGTGTTTTGTCAAGCTTTGAATAAGAACCCATCAGTTTATCAGCCTGAAAACGTATTGAACGTGCTTCTTTTGCTGTAAACGCAACTTTAGGTGCATTGTTTGCATCTAACCCCCCTTCTGATTCATATTCTTTCAACTTGGCTGTATAAAGCGCATACGCTTCTCTTTCTTTATCTGTTTTAAGCAATTTCCAAGATTTGAGTGTAGGTGTCTTTGAACCCTCAACCCAGATTCCTGTATATCTTTTATCTTTGGTCACATCGTAATGTAAAACATTTTGTTTATCCATCACATGTGCATCCCATATTCCCTCTTGCTTCATCTTTGCTATCATGATTGTCATACGGAAGAAGTAATCAGGAGCTGTGTTCATCCATAACATAAACCTATCCCTTGCAGCAGTCAAACCAAACGTTTGTTCAGTCAACACCCTAGGTTTACTGAGAATGTCGTCAGATACACTATACAACCTGTTCAGTTCATTTGCTTTTGTAATGTTTCCCAGCACTGCTGAAGTTTCGCCCATCATCACATTGAATGCAGACATCCAGTTCTTCATTGAAGGGGTGTCTTTTGAACCCGCATCAGCCATCATTTGTGAAAACAACTGAAAAGCCGCTTGCCCAAACTGTGCAGCACCTGAGAAAAAGTTAAGACTCAGGTTAGCCATATAAGTGAATGTCTGCGCCCCATGCATTGCTTTTTCAATCACCGCACCAACAGGTGTGTCAGATAAACCCGAAGGTTTACTAAGAACAGCAACATCAAGAAAGTTGTCAAGGTCTTTGACTGCGTTGTCAGTTTCTATGTCAAACCCAAGTGACTGAAACACCAACTGACCTTTCAATGCTTCAACAAAAGGAAGGACTTTATTAAATTCTGCACGTTTTTCACTTGACACTTTATACATTGTCAACAACAACTCAAGGTTTGTTTCAAGCAAATCGCTGTCTTCACCTGACAAAACCTTTTGCATTTTTTCTTCCCTTCTTTCTTTGTTTGAATAAGAATCATAATAAGCAAACACTGAAGGCATCCTTGACCTGTCACGGAGTTCTTTTTTATACTGTTCATCCCCTTCAAATATCTTTTCAAGACCTGAAGTAATGTTGACAAGTTCAGAAGCCATCTCTTTGATGTTTTTGTTTGTCATAGCGGTACCACTTGTCGCCCTCATCAAAGGAAGTTCACGCTGTGCCTGTTTATCCTGCATGAACTCAGCAGCTTCTGAAGGTGACATTGACAAAACCCTTACATCATTGACCTGTTTGAGAAAGTATTTGATATAATCTTTCTCTGCTTTAGTCAATGCCAATTGACCCCTAGATGTAAAATCATAGCTGTTGTCGTCAGGGTCACGGAGACGCATTGTGTTTTTTCCATCTTTATCAAGCTCATAAATGTTTTTGTAAGCTGGTAAAAAGTTACCTGTCACTGCTGTGTATAAGTCACTGTAACCAATACTTTTTTCATCGTAAAGAGGTTTTACAGCTTCATTGTGTTCTTTTGACCAGTAATACATTTTGTTCATAATAGCCTGTTCTGCTTTTACAAACAAGTCACGTATTCTTTTAATATTATCCTGTACACGTTGGGATGCAGGGTTGATATACCTTCCTTGATTGAAATCCCAGTTCATTACATCACCTTCATATATACCGGGATGCATGTTCTGTGCTTCAAGTAACGCTTGTTCTGCATACATAAGCAGTTCAGACATGTCTTCCCTTTCACTTTTCAGTTTGTTTTTTCTAAGTTCTGAAACAAGTTGTTCAAGCA
>DAINOA010000133.1:0-416 GCA_036735625.1 Planktosalinus sp.
GTGCCTCTTTTGAGTGTGATGTTACCAAATTTTTGCATTCCCGGCATTTTGATTTTACTGTATTCAGGGCTTGCTCCTTGACGGTATTCTATCATTTCGGTTTCTACATCAAGTCCTGAAACTTCTGTAAAACCTATGTTTGTTCCTCCCCAGTCCACTGAGAAATGAAACTTGACTAATGGATATGTTGCTGACATAATTTTTTATTTTTAGAGTTAAAAGATGGGTTTATGCTTCTTGCATTTTATGTGAGAATTTTAAGATGATAAATTCGGCGGGTCTCACGGCAGCCATACCTATTTCAACGTTCATAATTCCGTTGAGGACATCATCTGCAGACATAGTTTCTCCCAGGCCCACTCTTACATAAAATGCCTGATCGGGTTTTCCTCCGGCTAAAGCTCCGGCTCGCCATT
>DAINOA010000133.1:426-4752 GCA_036735625.1 Planktosalinus sp.
AAAATCAAAAAGTTTTCAATCATAGCTCTTACTTTTACCCAGGTATTTGCATCATTGGGTTCAAACACAAATTGTTCAGTTGCTTTTTTAACTGATTCTTCCACCATATTAAAAAATCGTCTTACAGATACATAGCGCCACTCATTATCATTTCCTGCGAGTGTGCGAGCTCCCCAAACCATAATCCCCTTACCGGCAAAAGAGCGAATGGCATTGATGGATTTTCCTGAGGTATGTACATTTAAGTCCTCTTGTTGCTCGTGAGTGATTTTAATAGAAGGTTCCATTGTGCTGTTAACCGATTCATTGGCAGGTGCTTTCCATACCCCTCTAATGCTGTCCACTCTGGCATAAATTCCTGCTACAGATGTTGATGGCGGCAGGGTAAGGGTTAATTTTTCCATTTCAAGTTTGAGTTGGTTATACATCAACAAATCAAATATGGGATCTGAACTGTTTGCTAGCTGATCTAAAGTGGCTCCGTCAAATACTCCTGTACTTGTGGCTGCATTTTCATCTGTAATGTCATGATTAATGTCCACTTGGTCTTCTTGAAATGCATAGTTATATATGGTCTTTAAATAAGGATGATAAGCAGCACCATATTTTAATAAATTGGTTCCGTTTCCTAAAGTTGTACTGGCTCTTAATGTAGCTGCATCATCGTTATACATATCGATAATGGTAAAGCGATCGCCCAATTTTTGACTTTGAGTGAGTGCTCTATTCATTAAGGTATAATAATTTCCTATAGTACCAATAGAAGTAGCGTCAGGAAAAACCAAAAGTGTGGGTTCATCATAAGATTCAACGGCGTTGAGACCGGTTGTTAAATCGCCCAAACCAACAGTGCCACCACCACTTGCATAGGTGCCAACAGCCACAATGTAACAGGGACCGCCACCATTGTCAAAATACATTCTTAGGGCATAGTACATCAGATAAGGACTGGTGTTTCCCGGGTCGATGGTGATGGTTCTTTCATTTACGATACTTGGTGAACTACTATTTACAGTATCTTCAATAGTAATTGAAATGTTTGTTTCATTTTGAGATACTCCAAAATGCTTTTCATATTCAAGCAAGGAAGTAATGCGGGTGGGCACTTCAAGGAGGTCATTGTCTGCGCTTTTTCTTGCTTTTTCAGTATATCCAATAAAAGCCGGAATAGCAGTTTCTACTTGGGCGACTGCAGGAGGAAATTTTGATATTTCCTTCACATACACACCCGGTGTTTTAAACGTTGTTGCCATTTTTAAAAGTTTAGTTAATAATTATTTCTGAAATTGTTTTTATAATCGTTCCGTTAGCGTCTTTTTCATAATGAATCCTTGATGGAGTTGCTGCGGGCATTTCTATTCCGTTAATTTGATACCCCACGATTCCATTTTTTACGATTGGATATTCCTGTGGATCTGTAGTGTGGGTAATATTTCCGGTTACAGAGTCAATATATTGCCAGATGGTATTTCTGTTTGCTATTTGAATTTTAAACTGGGGGGGCTGTGCAAATAAGTTTTCGGTAGAGGTAAGTAAATGTCTTGAATTACCGTCAACAGGGATGGTATCATCACCTCTGTCCTGCAAAGAAATAATTCCAAAAATTTTATTGGTTTCCACTTTTATATTTTGAGTTTGAATTATATTTTCAAAAGTGTTTTGAGAAATTGCGAAGTTTTCAATTTGATTTGTGGTTGATTCTAAGTCGATATATTGAAAACCGGGTGGTTCTGTATCAGGTCTTTTATTACTAAAATAAAAAGGAATAGTAGGATTTGCCTTAACTGTGGAGTAGTTTTCAAACAAGGGGTCTTTAATGATTAAAAGAAATACCAGTTCAATGGTATCAGGGAGTGGAATAAAAGGTCTAAAGGTCGTTGAGCCGGGAGCAACCTCCTCAGCCTGAATAAAAAGAGAGATGCCTTGTGGGACAAATTTTAGAATAATTTTATGGCCTTTGAGTAGTGTATTTGTTTTTTCTGTGGGTTCCAAGGTCATAAAATCCTGAAAGTTGTATTTATTGAGTTGTTCTTGCTTTAATACGGGATTGCTATCAAAGTGGTCAACCCCATCATCCAAAAAGTAGTGATGATAGAGATTTACATCTGCCAGTTTTTTGTATGTAATAGAAAAACTCATAAGGGTTTGTGTTTTAGATCCCCCTCTACTTGTAAGATGGGACTACCTTTTTTAATGATTCCTTCTTTTTTGACTTTGATGACACTTATCTTATACAGGGTAGCTGGTATGGATTTACCACCCAGTGTACCCCAGATATAGTTGAGTTGTTCAAAGGTGGTAGCAAAAAGTTCTGCTTTAAATTTAAAATCTTTAATTCCGTCGAGTGCCGTTATCGATGGGTTTAATGGAGTGTTTGAATTAGTGAAAAGTTGCTTGGCTTGAAAAAATTCCAATATGAAAGATAAAGTTGCAATAGCTTGTTCATAACCACTTCTGTTAGCTGAAATGAGCACATACATATTGACATTTAATGGTGCACTTAAAAATTTGATACTTTCATTTGTTTGTTTTTGCAGAGGTTGGTTTTTGAGTGTGATTTCTTCATTGATATTTAGAAGGGAGATGACTACTTTATCGTTCATGGCAGAATTGCTTGTATCATCAATTTTTGCAATGTTATCCAACACTACGAGATTTGCAATTCCTAATTTTAGTTCAAGAAAATGATTAATCTGGTCCTTTAAAATTTCGAGTGTTTCGTATATCATATGTACTATTTGAATGAAAACTTTGAACAGTGTGAGGAAAGATTGAATCAAATGTATCTCATTGTATAGAACTATAAAAGAGTTAAATACCTATTTTAGCAGGTATTTTTACTTAGTCATTTCAAGTATAATTCCAAAACGGTTTAAGAAAAACCCTTTTACAAAAAGGGATTTTACCTGTAATGCATAATTATTGGAATATTTTGTCAAAAAAAAAACATAGTTTTGATGTTTAACCTAAAAAACTAAATCATGTCAAAACCATCAAAATGTATTTCAGTAGAATCTGCGAGAGTGCTTCAAACTAATTGGGTAACAACCCGTCAACCTGAAATTGATAGAACCCTTGGATATACAGATGCCCGGGAAGTCTTTTACAGTGTTAATGAATTGGAAGAGTTTTTAAATTATGTAAAAGAAGAGTCAAAAAAACAAGGAATCACAAACCCCGGAATTCGTATTTATTTTGGTGCTTATAATGATGACAAATCAAACAAAGCAACAGTTTTTATGTCACCTACTATCAGTGATGATAAAAATTCAGATAATAATTACAACATAAGCCCTTTAAATCAAACTCAAGGTGGTTGGCCTCCAAAAAATTATTAAAACTTGGATTTCTTTTATAAATACATACTTCCTACCAGTATTATTGAGATTATAGCGGCTATTGTAGGCACTTATTATCTTGTAAATAAAAAAGTTAAAGGTGTTGATAAATGGATTGTTTATTACTTGTGGCTCGTTATAGTTTTTGAGAGTTATGGGTTCATAGTGGGTTTTGCAAAACATACCGAATATGAATTTTTTGGATTCCTAGAAGGCACTTTTTTTCAAAATGGCAATTGGGCTTATAATATTTTTAGAGTCATAACATCAGTCTTATTCATTACTTATTTTTTAAATTTTATAAGGAGTCATCGGGAACGAATATTAATTCAAATTTTCACACTGGGTTATATAATTCTAGCATTGGTTAAATATTCTGATATAGATACATTGCAACTTCGTATTGAACCAATTGTTTTAATAACCGGCTCCTTGTTGGTTTTTATCACCATACTTTTGTTTTTTCTTAACTTACTTAAAAGTGATAAAATAATCAATTTAAAAAGGCACTTTCCGTTTTATGTAGCTTTAGGGTATCTACTTTTTTTAATAACTACAACACCTATCGATATTTACATTAATTATTACAAAATAATAATCAATGAAATGTATGTAATTTTGAGAGCAAGTATTTATCTCTTTATCAATTTATTCTTATATTCAACACTAATTTTGGGCTTTATAGTATGCTTCAGAAAGAAGAACTCTTATTAATTATTTATTTCATTTGCGTTTCTTTTCTATTAATCGTATTTGGATTGATTTTTTTTGTTGCGTTTCAAAAACGGAAGAATAAAATTTTGAATGAAAAATTGATGATGGAAGTTCATTATAAAAATGAAATTGCAACCACAAAAATCGAAATTCAAGAACAAACACTTAAAAATGTAGCCTGGGAATTACACGATAATATTGGTCAATTATTATCTGTAGTCAATCTGCAATTGAATATGATGACCGGTAAGGATTGTGAAAACATCACTGAGCA
>DAINOA010000134.1:0-4725 GCA_036735625.1 Planktosalinus sp.
TACTGATGAAACTGTGTATTGTAAAAAAGGACTCAGTTATGGTCGTGGTGCTTTTTTAGGCTGTCGGGTGCACTCCAATCCTGTGGACTTAAAAGCTGCAGTCGCTGTGTCTTGCAACGCTTATTTTGGAACGGTTTACAGAAAAGTTATTGATAAATACAACTCACCCCAGGAGGGGATGGATGTTTGGGAAAATCACCTCAAGAGTTTTGGCCTTGGTGGATTTCTTGGAAATGACTTACCCATTGGCAAACCGGGAAGAGTACCCAGCTCAGCCTATTACAACAGAATATATAACTATCCTACTTCCAAATGGTTTAGTTCTACCACAATCTCCAACGCAATTGGACAAGGTGAAATCGAGACCACACCCATACAGCTTGCAAATATGACCGCGGCCATTGCAAATAGAGGGTATTACATTACACCACATATTCTCAAAGATATAGAGGGAGATGCTACAAAAGACACCCTTTATACCCATAGGAATTATACCACGATTGACGCAGTACATTTTGGTCCTATAATAGAGGGAATGCATGAAGTTTACACCAATGGGTCTGCCCGATCTGTGCAGATTCCAAATATCGAAATCTGTGGAAAAACAGGAACCGCTGAAAACTTCACACGCATCGACGGTAAACGTGTTCAACTTACAGACCATTCTATTTTTGTGGCCTTTGCTCCCAAAGATGACCCAAAAATTGCTATTGCAGTATTTATTGAACATGGATATTTTGGCAGTAGATATGCCGGAAGAATCACAAGTCTTATGATTGAAAAATACCTTAATGGAGAGATCACAAGAACAGATATGGAAGATTGGATCTTGTCAAATAGCCTTGAAGGAGAATATGCAAAACCTCTTAGTGGACAACCCTTTATAATCAATCAATAATGCAAAGCAGTGCACGTAGAGGCAAATTTGACTGGTCAACAATATTTTTATATTTGGCTCTGGTCGCCATTGGTTGGGTTAATATATATTCTGCTTCGATTACAGATGCTTCAGAGGTGTTTTTTAATTTTGAATATCCACACAGTAGACAATTAGTGTTTATTGGTTTAAGTGTACTTTTGATTCTGTTTACTCTGGGAGTGGACTCTAAGTTTTATGAGCGATTTTCAAGTTTAATTTACTTAGTTGGTATTGTATCACTTCTTGGATTATTTATTTTTGGGAGCACGATTGCCGGTCAAACAGCCTGGTATGTTTTTGGTGGTGTAAGTATTCAACCGGCAGAATTTGTCAAGGCAGCAACAGCACTTGCTATGGCCAAATACCTCAGTGATATACAGACAAATATCAAGGATTTTAAAGACCAATTAAAAGGGTTTGTAATTATCGGGGTTCCCATAGTACTAATATTACTTCAACCTGATCCCGGGAGCGCATTGGTCTATTTTGCTTTAATATTTCCTATGTATCGTGAAGGGCTTCATTTTATTTACCTTCTTTTAGGCTTTTTTGCAGCGTTTTTGTTTGTACTCACTCTTGTTTTTGAGCCTCCAATTGTTATTGTTACAACGCTTGCTATCGCACTTATACTTTTTCTAAAGAATCGAAAACGCAAACCCAATCTTTTAAAATATGTTGTGATTTCTGCTGCTTGCATTGGTTTTTCGCTCTCTGTAGATTTTGTTTTTGACAATGTGTTTAAACAACATCACCGCGATAGGTTTAATATTGTATTAGGTAAAGAGGTTGACATAAAGGGCGTGGGGTACAACACAAACCAAAGTGAAATTGCTATTGGCAGTGGCGGTTGGAGCGGAAAAGGATGGACAGAAGGCACCCAAACCAAAGGTAATTTTGTGCCGGAACAACATACAGATTATATCTTTAGTACCGTGGGTGAAGAATGGGGCTTTGTGGGAAGTTTTCTTGTGATAGTGCTATTTGTCTCTCTCATTTTAAGAATACTGCATCTTGCCGAAAAACAAAAATCAACCTTCAACCGGGTATATGGATACAGTGTGGCATCCATTCTGTTTATTCACTTTTTTGTAAATATAAGCATGGTCATTGGTTTGTTTCCCACGGTGGGCATTCCATTACCTTTTTTAAGTTATGGAGGCTCGGGTCTTTGGGCGTTTACTGTTTTGATTTTTATCTTTTTAAGGCTGGATAGTCAAAAGCATATTCATGGGTAACCCCTACCTCAACTTCCAAAAACCATAATCTACCGGTCCTTTCAATTGTGCTTCTGTTTCCTGATTAAGGGTATTAAAGAATGATAACCCTGTTTGATATTCAATTTGTGAAATGGAAGTCACAAAGGTTGAAAGTGACTCACTCGTTGGTTTATTGGGTATTAAAAAACCGATGGCTTTTGGTGTATTTTTATCATAGCCCACCACCACTTTAAAAAAATAATCAGGGATGGAAACTTTGTCTTTTCCAATGGTTTTTAAACCGTCTTTTAAAACGCCTCCGGTAATAATAAACAGTTCACCGGTTTTTGGAACCCATTGCCTTATTTGAATTTCCAATCGGTTCCAAACTCCTGCGTTAAATTCAGGATTTTGAGGACTGGCGTTGCTGGTGAGAAATGTTTCGGCGTACCCCTCATAAGAAAACCGTCTGTCTCCTGCCGGGCATAAATGACCTCTGTCATAACCACTGCCTCTGTAATTGCGCCAGTCTGCAGAACCCCCTTTGACCTTTTTATCGATTTCAAAATATGGCCTGTTAAAAGAGTTTTCACTCAAATGACCGGGGTGTAATTTATAGGCAACCCATTCAGCTTGTTTATGATTTTTGCTGTATGACAATGAATAAAATTGGTGATTTACTAGCTCACCGGTAGTAGAAATGGGTAAAAAGGAATCGTCAAAGTTGCTATCCTTTAGATTAATTTCCAGATGAACCTCTTTAGTTTTGGCTTTATCATAATCATAATGATTTTCAAAATAATAAAGCCCGGAGACGATAAGGAGTATAAGTATAGGATAGATAATTTTTCGACTCATTGCGTTCTAGGTTTTCACATCCAGTGCATCTCTCATTGCGTTACCAATTAACATAAAAGCCATCACAAGGCTCATGATAGCTACCCCCGGAATAACAGCAAGATAGGCTTTTCCCAGAATGATGTAGGAATAATGATCTTTAATCATCGCTCCCCAGCTGGGCATAGGTGGTTGTGCACCAATCCCTAAAAAGCTCAATCCGCTTTCAATAAGTATGGCACCTGCAAAGTTTGATGCAGAAATTACAATCACCGGTGCTAAAACATTTGGAATGATGTGTTTCCTTATAATTCTTGCATCGTTAAAGCCCAAGGCTCTTGCTGCGGTTACATACTGTATTTGTTTAACTCCCATTACCTGCCCTCTCACCACTCTGGCAACTTCCACCCACATTGTGAGACCCACGGCAATGAAAACCTGCCAAAAACCTTTTCCTAAAGTGAGTGTAATGGCTATCACAAGAAGGAGTGTTGGGATTGACCAGGTGACATTGATTAGCCATATTATAAATGCGTCTGTTTTCCCGCCATAATAACCGGCAATGGCTCCTAGTGATATGCCAATAATCAAGGAGATGAAAACGGCTACAAAACCTATGGAGAGTGAAATGCGCATCCCGACCAAAAGACGGCTTAATAAATCCCGTCCATATTTATCAGTTCCCAAAATAAACTTTTGTGTTTTGATATAGTTTTTAGATATTTCGGCAGTGGTTTTAGCTTTTGGAAACAGCATTATTGAAAACTCTTTTATCAAACCTTTAGAATCTCCGTCAACATATTCTTCTATGGATATTCCTTGCTCTGTGAGTGTATAATTTGAAATGGGTATTGTAATGTCTGTATTTTCTTTACCAAAAAACAAATTTTCAAGTGCACTTTGATTTGAGTTTACTCCGGAAGGAATTGTTAGGATTTGAACCTCAAACCCTGGTTTTTGTGAATGTATTGGGAGGTGCATTTGGTTTGCATTTGCAGAATTATCTGGTGCAATAACGTAACAAAAAAGGGCGACTAGAGAACAACAAATCAAAAAACAAAAACTAAAAACGCCCCAAAAGTTTTTTTTAAACTTCTGGAGCGCAATCTTGGATAATGATGTTGCTTTAACATCCATAGCAACAAGTTAGTCTTTTAATTTTGCTAATTTTTCTATTTTGATTTTGCTCGTTTTTAAATCTTCAAGAACAAGTACTGCCTCTTCTACATAGATATCCTGACTAAGGTTTTTATGCCATCTGGTTCTTTTTTCAGCTAAGATGGTGTCTAATTTTTTTAATTCAGTATCTTGAATATGCGAACTAAACTTTAGATTATTCTGGTATTCAGAAATGGCATCAAAGGTTTTTGATCGTTCTCTGTTTTTTTCTACATCTGCGATATATTTATCATAGTTAAGAGGTACCAAATTATTATCTCTTCGTTCTTTGATCCATCTGGCTTGTTCTTCAATGAGTTTTAAATGTTCATTTGCATCCATACGTTCTTTACTGCTTTTGACAACTTCTTCAAAGTCAAAATTCCCGTCCCAGGGTGTATAGTTTGCGGGTGCAATTTTATCATAGGGCAATGGATTTTTATAATCTCTTTCTCCCACATCAATAAAACTAAATCTGTCTGGAACGACCACATCACTTTTTACACCCTCAAGTTGCGTAGAGCCTCCATTAATTCTATAAAACTTTTGCGTGGTCACTTTAAGAGCTCCCAAATCACCGTGTTGATTGTTTCGCATCCAGCGATTTAAATCGAT
>DAINOA010000135.1:0-4687 GCA_036735625.1 Planktosalinus sp.
GGCATTTCAAACATAGCGTCTGTCAAAACAGATTCGCAAAGTGAGCGTAATCCACGGGCACCAAGTTTGTATTCAATTGCTTTGTCAACAATAAAGTCGAGTGCTTCATTATCTATACTGAAGGTAATATTGTCCATCTCAAACAGTTTTTCATATTGTTTGATAATTGCATTTTTAGGCTCGGTTAAAATGGCTCTCAAAGTTTCTTTATCCAAAGGGTTCATGTGGGTCAAGACAGGAAGTCGCCCAATGATTTCAGGAATCAAACCAAAGTCCTTCAAATCTTTTGGAATAATGTATTGAAGGAGGTTGTTTCTCTCAATTTCATCTTCAGATTTTGAAGCACTAAAACCAACTGCTTGAAGGTTGAGTCGTTGTTTGATTTTCTTTTCAATACCGTCAAAAGCACCACCGGCTATAAAAAGAATATTTTCAGTATTGACCTCAATGAACTTTTGGTCGGGATGTTTTCTACCTCCTTTTGGCGGCACATTTACTGTGGTTCCTTCAAGAAGTTTCAACAAGGCTTGCTGAACTCCTTCTCCTGAAACATCTCTTGTGATAGATGGGTTATCGCTTTTACGGGCAATTTTATCGATTTCGTCAATAAAAACAATTCCGTTTTGAGCTTTTTCCAAATCATAATCTGCAGCTTGTAGCAGTCTGGTTAAAATACTTTCAACATCTTCACCCACATAACCAGCTTCAGTTAAAACTGTCGCATCAACAATGGCTAGTGGCACGTTGAGCATTTTTGCAATGGTTTTTGCAATAAGTGTTTTTCCTGTTCCGGTTTGACCCACGATAATGATATTACTTTTTTGTATTTCGATATCATCATCATTTTCAGGCTGCAACAATCTCTTGTAGTGGTTATATACGGCCACAGACATAACCTTCTTAGTATGTTCCTGACCGATTATGTATTCGTTTAAAAAGTCATTGATGGCTTTAGGTTTTTTCAACATCAATTCGCTAGACAATTGTGTTTTGGATGAGTGAGTTGCTTCTTCCATTACAATGCCATGAGCCTGCTCTATACATCGGTCACAAATGTGCGCATCCAGACCTGCAATCAATAGATTGGTTTCGGCTTTTTTACGTCCACAAAAGGAACATTCTAAATTTTCTTTGGCCATTTTTTTGGTTTCAGGTTCAAAGTTTCAGGTACAAAGTCAAAAAGCTTTGAACCTGAAACATTAAACTTTGAACTATTTTTTCTCTCTTGTTAATATTTCGTCAATCATACCATACTCGAGCGCTTTTTCTGCTTTCATCCAGTAATCGCGATCACTGTCTTCATAGACTTTATCATAGGTTTGACCAGAGTGTTTTGCAATGATGTGATACAGTTCTTCTTTAAGTATTAATATTTCACGGGCTGTGATTTCTATATCGCTAGCTTGCCCTTGTGCACCACCCATAGGTTGATGTATCATCACTCTGGAGTGGGGCAATGCACTGCGTTTTCCTTTTGCTCCTGCACACAGCAGCACGGCTCCCATTGAAGCAGCCATCCCTGTACAGATAGTAGCTACATCAGGCTTGATGAATTGCATGGTGTCATAAATTCCCAAACCTGCATACACACCACCTCCCGGTGAATTAATATAAATTTGTATATCTTTTGAAGCATCTGTACTCTCTAAAAAGAGTAATTGTGCCTGTATAATATTTGCAACCTGATCATTAACCTGTGTGCCCATAAAGATGATTCTATCCATCATCAGTCTTGAGAAAACATCCATTTGGGCAACATTCAATTGACGTTCCTCAATGATATAAGGGGTCATGCTACTTATAATCTTGCTGTAATATGTGCTACTTACACCGTGGTGTTTGGTAGCATATTTTTCAAATTCTTTTCCGTAATCCATATATTTTATTGTACAGTTTTAAGTTTAAAAAAGGCGTTAAATGAAATTATTCAACGCCCTAAATATAAGTAATTTATCGTTGATTTACTGATAAGCTTCTTTCACAAATTTATCATAAGAAATTTCTTTAGTCTTCAATTTTGCATTATCCTTAAAGAATTTCAGCATTTTTTGTTGGTTCAATTGCTCTGCAAGACGTTTAGCTTCATCTTGATTTGAAAGGATTCTGGCAGCGATGTTGTCCATCTCTTCTTCTACGGGACTCATTTGTCCATACTGCATCATTTGTGAAGCGACCATTGCTTTGGTATAGTCTTTCAACTCATCAAAATTGGCGTGCAAATTATTGTCTGCCATGAGTTTTCCTTCAATTAACTGGTATCGAAGTCCTTTTTCTGAACGCTCATATTCAACTTTGGCTTGGTCCTCAGAAAGTTCCTTCTCCCCGCTTTTTTGAATCCAGCGCGTAAGAAACGCACCAGGGAGTTCAAACTTTGTGTTTTCAATCAAACTTTCAACTGCATTATTTAGCAATACCTGGTCTGCTTGCTGTTGAAATTGATTTTCAGCATCTTCCTTGATTTTTGCCCTTACTTCTTCTTCAGACTTAACTACATCTTTACCAAAAAGCTTGTCAAAAAGTTCTTGATTCATTTTGGCTTCCTCTCTTGAATTGACCTCTTCTATTGTTAATGTAACTTCTATGTCTAAACCATGAGCCTCGTCGTGTGATACTTTCAAAAAGTTTTGATTGTCATGATCGTCTTCGAAAAGACCTTTGGTTTTTAAAGTAAGTGTATCGCCCACTTTAGCGCCAACAAACTGTTCTAATTGCTTTTTCCCTTTTATTTTGTCTAAAGAAAAAGTGGCTTTGTTATCAATTTCTTTATCTTCATTTTTGAAAGTACCGGTAATTTCATCGCCTTTAGCTACTTCATTTTTGGAAATGAGTTTGCCGTATTGCTTTCTAATGGTTTTGATTTGGTTGTCCAAAAATTCTTTATCTGCAACAATTTTATAATCTGTGATTGTTTTCTTTTGAAGATCAATTTCAAATTTTGGTGCCAACCCTAATTCAAATTCAAAGACAAAATCATCTGCATCCCAGTCGATTTCAATTTCATTTTTTGGAAGCGGATTGCCCAGGACATCCAGTTTTTCTTCGGTAAGGTAATTGTGTAATGACTCCTGAATCAATTTATTTACCTCATCCAGCAGTACGGCTTTGCCATATTGCTTTTTAATCATACCCATAGGCACGTGGCCTTTTCTGAATCCGGGGATGTTGGCATTTTTTCTGTAATCTGTAAGGATTTTTTCTACGCGGGGGGCGTAATCATCTTTAGAAATATCAACTCTTAAGATGGCATTTAGACTGTCAATGTCTTGTTTTGTAATGTTCATGAAAGTTTTGTTTAAATAAATAACCCATTTTTGAATGGTGTTCAGGATGAATCACGCTCAAAAACGGGTGCAAAAATACGACAATTTATCGTTTCTACAAAAGCTTTAACCCTTTGGGTTTTAGTAAATTTTATTTCTTTTCGGTTAACGAAAAAAGGATGGATTGTATAAACGTTAGCAACAAACTAAAAAGAAGTGCCCACCAGAAACCGTCAATACTAAATCCTGAAATCAACCAATCAATCAACATAATTATCACTGCATTAATGACCAGTAAAAACAAACCAAAGGTAATTAAAGTAGCCGGAAGGGTTAAGAAGACTAAAAGTGGTTTTATAGTGATGTTTAAAAGTGCCAGTACCGCTGCAACAATTAATGAAGTTGTAAAAGTATCGACGTGTGCTCCGGGCAGTATTTCTGCCAGGACCAACACCACGATGGCGGTTAATAAAAGCTGAAAGATTAATTTCATAATTAGAATAATTTAGGACATCTTTTTTTTAAAGGTAATAAAATTATACTTTATATATTAAAAAGAGGATAAAAACTTAAAATCAACAACTATGTAATATAAAGAAATGTTATTCAATTTCTCTAATGCAACGAACAGATAACCCGGCAGACTTTAAACGACCCCAATGGACCAAAGTTTCTGCTCCATAGTTAGTCCAAACAATTGATCCTATTTCTGAATCGTATTCATCAGAACTCCACCATTTAGCTTCATAACCTGGAGGGGTAATGCCTCCTCCACCCTTGATTGGTGCTGGTAAACCCGAAAAACCACTTTCATTTGTCGCTCCTTCATTTGGCTGATGCCACAACCCATCACCAGCTTCAATAGTTCCGGTAGATTTTAGTTTGCCCCCTGCTACGGATTCTCCTCCAAGAAAATCACTAAGCTCAATCCAGTCTTCATTAGTTGGGATTCTCCATCCTTCAGGTGCTAAACCTCTGGGGTCATTCACGGCATACCAATTATATAATTTGCCATAACCCAGGCCGTCAAAACCATTATAAGTAACTAAAGTCCAGGCACCGGTGGTGAGCTCATCCCAAATTTGACCTTCCTGTAAACGCGGAATAGTATCCCCGTTACGGTAAGTTTCGACATCAAGATTTTTCAGCATCCACTCTTGATTTCCAATAAAGACGGATTCATATTGAATTGATTCTTGTGCTTGTTCATCATCATCATTTGAACAGCCAAGAAAAAAAACAGAAAAAATAAAGACAAGAGACAGACAGGATAAAGTAAAATTTTTCATACTGGAATTGTTTTAGAGTTAATATTTTAACTAATTATAAAATACTTTTCACAAAGTATTCACAAAAACTGTTCCGTTTCTTTATAAAACTCGTCAGGCTTTTCTGCGTGTAGCCAGTGACCGGCATCTGGAACGGTT
>DAINOA010000136.1:0-314 GCA_036735625.1 Planktosalinus sp.
TAACATACTTTTTGTGTTTATATTGTTTAATTATAAAGTCAAAAAGCAGGTCTAAAGCCCCTTCATCCCTGTTCTCATCACCGGAACTGTATTGAAAATGGGCTACTTCCTCCATCTCAAAAACGACTGCTCCGGCATTAAGTTCATTGATAGAATAGGCTCCAAAAAAATGGATATTGTTTGGAAATCTATCCATTAATAATTCAATTTCTGTAAGTGAATGAGTTGGATTTACACCAAATCGATTTTGCAAATTAGGGCTTAAGATGGTTTCCCAAAATAACTTTACATCCTTAGTTCTTTTGATTTGCAAT
>DAINOA010000136.1:324-4549 GCA_036735625.1 Planktosalinus sp.
GGCCTTTGTTATGGCTCTTTTTCGATTGCGATTGGGAGTGTTCTTAGAGTTATTATCAATCACAAAATAAGTGTCAACTCTTGTTAATCTTGCTTCAAGAAAAAATGTGAGCAGTTCTAATTCCTGACAAATTTGGTTTTGGTAAATAATTGGAATTGACTTGATGTTTAGCTTCAATATTCCATTAGCTATTAAAAATTTTAAAGTTTCTTGATAGATTGATATGCAGTCTTGTAGATTGCTCTTTTTTATAAAAAGAAAATCACCATAACTCAATCCCTGATGAGAATAAATTTCATTTCCAACTACATTTGCCGGTAAAACTGAAACAAGTTTTTCTTCTGAAAACACCAACAACGAGTAATCTTCAAAACGATCACTGTGATACTCCATAAAATCACGATAAAACAAAAAGGTGGCATTTTTAGCTCGGCTCACAAAGTCGTCCCATTGTTGTTTGTATTCTGGTTGGTATCTAGTTATTTTATAGTTCATTAAGTTGACGAATAATTAAACCTTTACAATTGTTTACTTTAGCTGGGGGCGTCCCATTAGCTATAGGGATAACACTTTTACTTTTTGATCTATTGATGAGCTATAATTAAGTCTTTGCTTTTTGATACTTTTTTTAATTTCTGCGGTACTTGGCTGTTATTTCAAAAACGTGTTCCAAGATTTCTTCATCTTGTCCTGTAAACTCCAGATTGCGTCTTTTCATTACCTCACTGGCCACTTCAAAGGCTTTGTCTGTTTTAAAAGTAGTCATGCCGCCACTTCCTCCCCAGCTAAAACTCGGGATAAAATTTCGCGGGAAACCGCTTCCAAAAATGTTGGCACTCACTCCCACTACCGTTCCTGTATTAAACATAGTATTAATACCACATTTACTATGATCGCCCATCATCAATCCGCAAAACTGAAGGCCGGTGCGGGCAAAATTTTCTGTGTTGTAATTCCACAGGCGCACCTCAGCATAATTGTTTTTTAAGTTGGAATTGTTTGTATCTGCTCCTAGGTTACACCACTCACCTATTACTGAATTTCCTAAAAATCCATCGTGCGCTTTGTTGGAGTATCCAAATATCACCGAATTGTTCACTTCACCGCCCACTTTACTGTGTGGACCAATGGTGGTGGGCCCATATATTTTAGCACCCATTTTCAAAGTGGAATGTTCACACAATGCAAATGGTCCACGAATGGCACAGGCTTCCATAATATCGGCTTCTTTACCGATGTATATGGGCCCAGAACTTGCGTTAAGAGATGCCAGTTCTACTTTAGCGCCTTCTTCCAGGAAGATTTGCTCTTTATTCACACAAAAAACACTATCGGGTATGGGTTGAGAAGTTCTTCCTTTGGTAAGTAACTTAAAATCCCTTATGATTGCTTCACCGTTTAAACGAAAAATATCCCAGGTATTAGTAATTTTTAAAACATCATTGTGGGTATATTGAATGACTTCAAAATTTTCAAAAGTAACTTCTTGCCCTTTTGAATAAAAGTAGGCGATGGGCTGGTCTTCAAAAAAAAGCGCCTGATTTTCCTTTAGGTTTTTAACAATTCCTGCAAGATTTTCACAGGGAATAAATACCGGATTAATTTTAATGTTTTTATCGAGTTCCTCTTTTGGGAATTTAGTTGCAAGGTAATCTTGTGTTTCTATTGATGTGGTCGTGTTGAGATACAGTTCCCACTTTTCGCGCAAGCTTACAATACCTACTCTAATGTCTGCAACCGGGCGTGTGTATGTAAAAGGTAAAAGATTGTTTCGCTCAGGGCCGTCAAATAGGATGTAGTTCATAGTTTACTTTCTTCAATTGTTAGTAAAAGTATTGAAAATTATGTAAACGCAAGAAACAATGATAGATTGTAAACAAAAAAAACTGCCCTAATGGGCAGTTATATTTGAAATGTTACTTATGAATTTGGGAAAGTGTCATCCAAATAGTCTGGAATACCATTCCCATTTGAATCTGGAAACTCAATTGTGCCGTCAGGATTTATGATGATTTCGTCACGTGTTAAAACACCGTCCCCATCATCATCAGCATCTAAGTAATTAGGAATACCATCACCATCGGTATCATCATCACCCAAAAAACCATTGTTGTTTAAGTCTTCCATAAATGAAGGGATACCATCTTCATCGTGATCAATATCTGTAGTGATATCCAGCAAACTAAAAGTAAAAATCAATTGAGAGTAAACCGGGATGCTTGAAGGAGAATTCAACCAGTAACCTATACCAGAAGGGATAAAAACGGCTCCAACTCCAAATCCTTCAAAATCAATTGTTCCATCAGGGTTTTCAGTAAAGCTGGTAGCGCTGTTATATTCAACCAAAGCTTCTTGAAAACCTGGAACTACTGCTGTTAAATCAAATTTAATTGGAGAATCTGAAGCATCAAATGCATTTAAATCTAAAAACTGACCTTTGTAGGTCACAAGTGCTTCGTCAGCAAAAATTGGAGATTCGCCTTCCCCTTCAACTACATTAAGGTAATAAAGCTTGTAAGTTACCTCTGGCTTAACTCTATCTGTCACTTGTTTTGAAGACACTTGTTCAATTAAGGGAATTTTATTGGCATTATCTCCTTCTCTTTTTCCAAAAACAATTTTATAGTCAAAACCTGCAGGTGGGTTTTCAAATTCCTCATAGTTATAAAAGTGTGTTTCTAAAAATTCTTCAATTATGGCTTGTTCTTTGGGTGCTTCTTCTGCACGGTCTCTTTCGGGAACGATAATAATCCCATCCTCATCGTCTTTATTACAAGCGGTGAATCCAACAAGTACAATTAAAAGAAAAAAAAGTATTCTATATGCAATTTTCATTCTGTGAAATTTTAGTGGTGCAAGATACAATATTCTCTTATTTTTGTAAACATATTAACTAATTTTAAACAACACTTGTATGCGAGTGGATAAATATTTATGGTGTATTCGTTTTTATAAAACCAGAAGCATTGCTACTGCTGCTTGTAGAACAGGTAAAGTTAAGATTAAAGGAGACAATGTAAAGCCCTCCAGAGAAGTTTATCCCGGTGATCAAATTCAGATTCGTAAAGACCAAGTGGACTATATTTTTGAAGTTCTCGATGTCCCTGAATCCAGACTGGGAGCAAAACTTGTTGATATTTACCGAAAAGACATCACACCCAAGGAAAACCTTGAAAAGCTAGAACTCCTTAAATATTCCAAAGACCACTATCGCAAAAGTGGCACCGGCCGCCCAACCAAAAAAGACCGTCGTGAGTTGGATGATTATACTGAAGAAGTTTGAGTTTTAATTCCTCAGCCAGTTTTCAAGAATTTGCCTACCGAAAGGTGTTAATATCGATTCCGGGTGATATTGTACTCCTCTTATATCCAATGTTTTGTGCTTTAAACTCATCACATTTCCAAATTCATCCATCGAAGTTGCTTGCAAAACCTCGGGCAATGGATACTCTGCCACCCATGAATGGTAATGACCGATTTCAAATGTTTTCGGTAAATTATCAAACAAATAATCGTCTGAAATAATTTTAACTTTCGTAGAGATTCCGTGTAACGGTTTTTCTAAATTCTTCAGTGAACCTACAAAATGCTCAACAATGGCCTGATGACCCAAACACACTCCTAAAATACTTTTTGTAGTTGCATATTCCTTCAAAAGCCGGGGCATTAAACCGGCATCTTTAGGTAAACCGGGGCCCGGGGAAAGCACAATTTTATCAAACTGATTGACACTCTCAATATCTAGTGCGTCATTTTTAACTATTGAGATTTTTGCAATATTGAACGCATCCAGCAAATGAACGATATTGTACACAAAAGAGTCGTGGTTATCAACAACAAGTATTTTCATGAAGTAGAAAAATGGATGCTTTTTGGTGGTACAATACTACAACTTTTTAAAGGCATCAAAATATTACTTTGCCCTTAATTTCAAGTCTTGTTCAATTTCTTCCATAGAAAACCCTTTCGCCTTGAGCAAAATTAAATAGTGAAACAGTAAATCTGCCGCTTCATTTTTAAACAATTCATCGTTGTTGTCTTTGGATTCAATAACCAATTCTACGGCCTCCTCACCCACTTTTTGGGCGATTTTGTTGATGCCTTTTTGAACTAAATCTCGGGTATATGATTTTTCATCGTCACTTTCAATGCGTTGTTGAATGGTTTGTTCTAGCTGATAAAGAAATCCTTTGGCCGTTTCTTCTTTAAAGCAAGTTGTGCTTCC
>DAINOA010000137.1:0-4529 GCA_036735625.1 Planktosalinus sp.
CAGATAGAGTTCAGCAACGAGGTACACCAAGCAGCTCTACCGTTTCAAGAACAGATAGAGTTCAGCAACGGGGTACACCAAACAGCTCAACCGTTTCAAAAACAGACAGAGTTCAGCAACGGGGTACACCAAACAGCTCTACCGTTTCAAGAACAGACAGAGTTCAGCAACGAGGTACACCAAGCAGCTCTACCGTTTCAAGAACAGATAGAGTTCAGCAACGAGGTACACCAAGCAGCTCTACCGTTTCAAGAACAGACAGAGTTCAGCAACGAGGTACACCAAATAACTCTCAAGTAGTAAATAATCAACGTTCTCAAAAACCTGAAGCTAGTAAAAGTAGCAATACTCAAGTAAATAGAGCAGCTACAAAATCGCAAAGTCACACTGGGTCCACCAGAGAATCAAGCTCAAACAGAAGCTCAGGAAACAGAGGCGGAAGAGGATAAAATATTAAGTTAAGTTTTGGTTGGTTAGGAGCCCTTTTGAATGTGTAAAAACAGGAGAAAGGGTTTCTTTTTTAAATTAAATTATATATTTTGAAAAAACTTTTTATTAATTTACTTACATCATCAGATAAATTTCCTTTAAAAACAAAAAGAAAGTAAATCAAACTCAATAATAAAGACTTCAGAGTAATATTTAAGAGTGGGTGAAACCTGAAATCCCAAAAATAAAAACAAAGACTCAATAAAAGAATTCCTAAAAAAGTAATTGCTGTCTTTTTAGTAAAAGGGTGCATTTTAAACTTTCTGTTTACGACAATTATTTTTGACAAGCTATATAATAAAAGAGAGATAACCGTTGCGACTGCAGCTCCATCAATACCATAAAGAGGTATAAAAACTACATTCAATATGATTGTCAATAGAGCTAAAAACACCCCCAAAACAACCGTCCAGCGATAGTAGTCAGAATTGTACAAGATGGCATTATTAATACCCAACAAATTATCTAGAAGTTTTGAAAGCGAAATAAGCAATACCACAAACAAACCACTACTGTACTCCTCCGGAATGATTAAATAGAGTTGTTTAATATTAAGTATAATTAAAAGAAATATCCATCCGGAAATTATAAACAAAGTCAACGAACTTTTTTGATACAATACTTTTAGTTCATCCCATTTTTTTGAATTGATCAATTGAGCAGTTATAGGATAAGTTATTTGATGCATCGCCCTTGCCGGAACAACAATAACCATCGCAATAAAAATTGCCACATTGTAATAAGCAACATTTTCAATGGGAATGTACTTACCAATCATAACCTTGTCAATATCCAGTAAAACTAAAGAAACTGATCCTGCAACAATAATCAAAAGTGAATATTTCAAAATAGAGACTGTGTTCTTTGGAAAACAAAAAACAAACTTCGGAAACTTGAGATTAATGGCATAGAGCTTCATAAATAAAAGTCTCGAAAAATAAACTAACACCAAAGACCAAATAAAATACTCAACAGTTAACAATTCAAAATGCACTCCTAAAAGCAACAACATAATCAATACTCTGTGAAAAACCTCCTTCATAAAATTTCCAAATACACTTTTCATTTGCACTTTTACCAAGGAATAAAACAGTTCAAAATAAGCCATGGCAATGGCAATCAGGAAAATACACCACACATAGTTTTCAATAATTTTATTTTCTTTAGAAAGAAATGAAACAATACTCTCATAACCAAAAAAACCAATTAAACCTACAGGAATTATAACTAGCAAGGGCAAATACATCATAAAAGTTAAAAAGTTAATTCGATCAGATTCCCGCTTATAAGAAGAATAAAATTTAATGAGTGTATTGTGAACCCCAAACGCCATTAAAGGAGTCATAATGGTCGCAGCCGAAAGTAAAAATCCTACCAAGCCATAGTACTCATCGGCAAGAAAATTGGTGTAAAGAAACAAAGTATTCACTGCACCAATTGCAAAACCAATATAGGTAGTTATGGTGTTTTGAATAGACTGTTTTATGACAATTCCCATGAATTAAGGGTTGTGGTTAATTGTGATGATATTGAAAAACTTTAAAAATTAAGTTAAAATCTTAAATTGTTCAAGAATAGCTATTAATTGCTTTGTTAGATTTTTTCTGCTGTAAGCTTCCACTCCTTGTGAATGTGAAACTAAACTATTGTTTTTATAACTTTCAAACCAATTAAGGATTTCTTTTTTCATTTCCTTTTCTTGAAAATAATCAAAAAAACTTCCCGTTTTTGTGGATTCTATAAGTGGAGCCATATCGCTTTCTTTGGGACCCAAAGCCAAAATGGGTCGTTGTGAAGCCATATATTCAAAAAGTTTCCCCGGTATGATGGCTCTCGTCCCTATGCTGTCAATTTCTATCAACAGAAGCACTTGTGAGTTTTTTTGAAGAGCAATGGATTTTTCGTGAGAAACATATCCAAAATTTTGCACATAGTCATTTAAACCAAAACGCTTAATACTCAACAGTACATCCTCACTCACCACACCTGCAAGTTGTAACTTAAAACGAGCATTAAATTCTTCATTTTCCTGAACCAATTCTGAAAGTACTTTCCAAAGAATTTCAGGATTTCGCTCAGTAAGTAACGAACCAATATGTGAAATCGTAAAATCACTATCAAGATTTTTTGATGGAGAAATTTCCACATCAAAACCATTGGTAATCAAAGCTATGGGTGCTTCTGTTATTTTTTCAAACTGTCTTTTAGTGAATGGGCTGGTTACAATAACTGCGTCACAATTTGTTAGAATTTTTGATTCCAATTGCTTGTGTTTTTTTTGAGAACGTTTGGAAAGTCGTAGTTTTTTATGATACCCTATTGACGTCCAGGGATCCCTGAAATCAGTTACCCAGGGAATTCCTGTTTCGTTTTTCAATCCCAACCCAATCAAATGCAAACTATGTGGCGGACCGCTACTCACTATAACATCAACCGGATTCACTTTCAGATAGGCTTTCAGAAATTTGACTGAAGGTTTTACCCACCCTATTCTAGCATCCGGAATAAATAAATTCCCTCTAACGCAAAGCATTAATTTTTCAAGCAGAGTTTGTTTCTTATCTGAAATAATTCCACTACTTATTCTTTGAGTTTTCTTTTTTGAAACCATTTTAGCCAATTCATAGGGCTCTTTGATGGGTTGCTTTAAGATTGTACAATTTTCAGGAATTTCATTTAAAAGGGAATCATCAACTAAGGGATAATGGGGATTTTCAGGCACATAAACAATGGGCTCAATGTTGAATTGACTTAGGTATTTTACAAATTTTAACCATCGTTGTACTCCCGGTCCTCCGGCGGGTGGCCAATAATAAGTGATAATTAAAACTTTTTTCATACCCACATCCATGTCCCCAAACTCATTAGGGGAGAAACCTCATTAATTAAAATTACTTATTCCTCGTTTAAATTTTTACTTTTTGATTTAATTCCGAAAAAAATCCCTCCAATTAGAAGCAGCAACAAAAAAACTGAACTCCCCAAAGCAATACTACTGCCCTTTTGAACAACTTGTGGCTCAAATTTAAATTCGATTTTATTAAAACCTTCAGGAACCATCAAAGCCCTCAATGCATAATTTGCTCTGAACTGTTCTACAGGCTTATCATTGATATAAACCTTCCAGCCATAAGGATAATAAAGTTCTGAAAACACCGCTAAGCCTTGGTTTACGTTTTCAGTTTCATAATACATATAATTGGACCGGGCTTCCACCAGTTTTATAGAAGCAGTTGAATCTACAACAAACTTGTTTTGTGTGATTTGTGATTGAAAATCTTTGTGAATTACAGCAGTTCGTTTAGTATTTAAGGTGTCAAGACTTAATAATTCTTCATCAGCGTTTTCAACAAAAGTGGCATTTTGAACAAACCAGGAATTTCCATTAGCCGCCGGGTTGACAGATGCCAATACGCTGCCCTCTTCATCTTGTTCAAAAAAGTATTTTACGTTAAACATATTAAACACTTCCAGTTTGCCCTTTTGCATATAAAAATCATACAAATCTTGCACACGCCCTGGTTTTGCTGCGTGATAACCCCCCAAGGCATTGTGGAAAAAGCTGGCACGACCACTGCTAAAAGGGTTGGTTGTTAAATCATAGACTCTATAGTGACTTTCGTCTTGAGCTACTTCTTTATCTGCAGGAGTTTCCGGGAAGGGTTGTGTTACTTGTCTTGCGGCAACAAAGTTTTCATTGTTAACATAACGTCTGTCAACAGGTACTAAATCCAGAAGAAATAAAAGTCCAAGACATATATAGAGTGTGTTATTCTTTAATTTTTCTTTTAAAAACAGCCATAAAAGTACCGCACCCGCCAGAACAAAAGCCAAACTGCGAAGGGTGTCTTTAACAAAAATAGATTTTCGGTCTTCCTTGATGGCATCAACTAATTCTTGTCCAAAAACTTGAATATAATATCCATCATTGGCTCCGGAAAAATTGAAAAAGCTGTTTTTAAAAAGAACGAAAAGCATGCAAATTCCGGCAAGAATTCCTGTTGAATATTTAAGTGCATTTGTTTTTTCTTCTTTCGTGA
>DAINOA010000138.1:0-4403 GCA_036735625.1 Planktosalinus sp.
TGGAGCTGTAATGGTTTCAACAAATGTGTAAGCTCCTGTTTTAGGAGATCTTACCATTTTGATAGCTTTAGTTAATCGCTTTGAACCTGTTTGTAACGTTGCTACTGATTTCTTTGCCATGACTTATATCTTTATGAGATTAAGATCTCTATTATTTAATTTCTTTGTGAACGGTCATTTTCTTCAAAATGGGATTGAATTTTTTCAATTCCATTCTGTCTGGAGTGTTCTTTTTGTTTTTAGTAGTAATGTAACGAGAAGTACCGTTAACACCTGATTCTTTATGCTCAGTGCACTCTAAAATTACCTGGATTCTATTTCCTTTGCTTTTCTTTGCCATTTCTGTGTACTATGTTTAGAAGATTACTTGGTTAAATAACCTTTTTCTCTTGCTTTTTTGATTGTAGCAGAGATTCCATTTTTATTGATTGTTTTTAAGGCAGATGCAGATATACGTAGGGTAATCCACTTATCTTCTTCCGGGATGTAAAACTTCTTCTTTAGCAAATTAACCTGAAACTTACGTTTCGTTTTGTTCATTGCGTGAGAAACATTGTTTCCAACCATTGCTCTTTTTCCTGTAAGCTCACAAACTCTTGACATTTCTATAATCTTTATTCGTTATTTTAAAACAGGCTGCAAATTTAATACATTTTTATGTGCTGCACAACAAAACCATCTTAGTTTTTTAAAATTTCTTTTCTTAGTAGCTCAAAGGCTTTATTTGATGCATTTGTAATGACTCTTTGCCTGTCTTTTCCAAAATTAAACTTTTCTGAATGTACTCCTGCCGGTGTTGCGATGCCAATAAAAACGGTGCCCACATCTTCATTGGCATCTCCTTTTGTGGGTCCGGCAATACCTGTTGTTGATACCGCAAAGTCTGTTTCATAGCGTTCCTTTGCCCCTTTTGCCATGGCCTCTGCAACCTCAGCGCTCACAACGGTATATTTATTAATAAGCTCTTGAGATACGCCCAGTATATTTGTTTTACTTTGAGTTGCATAGGTAACAAAACCGCCTGCAAAATACTGTGAAGCACCGCTCATTTTTGTAACTTTTCGTGCCATTTGACCACCGGTACAACTTTCTGCTAGACTCAAGGTCTTATTGTTTTTTATGAGCAGATTTGCCACCACTTCTTCAATAGAAGTTTCTTCATCATAACCAATAATAATATCTCCTATAAGGCCTTGCAGTTGTTTCACGTGTTTATCTATTGCTGCGTGTAGTGCAACTTCATTGATTCCTTTTGTTGACAAACGCAGTCTCACTCTGCCAAGTGACGGCAAATACGCAAGTTTGATATCCTGGGGAAGTTCATTTTCAAAATCTTCAATGATCTCTGCGATAGCACTCTCACCCATTCCTGTTGTAAGGATTGTTTTGTGAACAATGATGGGTCTTTTAAACTTTTTTTGGAGCCTGGGTAGAATTTCGTTTTGCATCAACCCATTCATTTCATAGGGTACGCCGGGCATTGAGATAAAAACTGTATTGTTTTTTTCAATCCACATACCGGGTGCTGTGCCAAATTTATTTTCTAATGCAATGGCTTTTGAAGGTAAATGAGCCTGAAGAATATTTTGTTGATTGGGTGTGCGATTGAGGTGTTTTTCAAATAGCTCATAAATGTTGTGAAGTGCTTTTTCATTTAAAACCAATGTATCCTCAAAATACTCACAAAGTGTATTTTTTGTGATATCATCTTTTGTGGGACCTAAACCTCCTGTTAAAAGGATGATATCTGCACGCTTTTCTGCATTTACAAGGCTTTCAAGTATGTGATTTTTTTCATCCTGAACGGAAGTAATCTGAACAACCTGAACACCAATTTTATTGAGCTCAGTAGCTATATAAGCTGAATTTGTGTCCACAATCTGACCGATGAGAATCTCATCACCTATGGTAATTATTTCTGCAAGCATTACAGGTTAAAATCTGCTTTGAGTTCTTTAAAGACTTGTTTTAAAATCGAATTAATTTTTTGGACTTGAGAGTCAACAGCTGCTTTGTTTTTTGAAGTATTTGACCAAGACTCAATTGCCGTGACATCTTTTGTTAGGTTGAGCCCCAGCATTTCCAGATTGGGTTTCATTTTATGAGCAAACTGATAAGCGAGTGCTTTGTTGTTGTTGTCAACGGCCTGAATTAACGCTTCAAGGTCTGGCGGAATTTCATCGAGAAATGTTTTGGCGATAACAGCCATAAATTCTTCATCACCACCGGCAATTTCCTGAAGACTGTCTAAGGAATATATTTTGCTCATTTTTCTCTATTTTATTTTAACTGAAAATACTTTATTGTTTTCTAAATACCCTTCAAGTTGATCATTGGGATTTACTTTTGACACACCGGCTGGAGTACCTGTAAAGATAATATCTCCAATCTTTAATGTAAAATATTTTGAAATATATTCGATTAACGCGTCAATTTTCCATAGCATTAGTGAAGTATTGCCTTTTTGAACCGTTTTTCCATTTTTCTCAAGGTGGAAATTTATGTTTTCTAAATTGGTAAATTCTGATTTTGGTAAAAAATCCCCAACCAAAGCAGCACCATCAAATGACTTTGCTTTTTCCCAGGGGAGCCCTTTTTCTTTAAGTTTTGATTGTAAATCCCTTGCCGTAAAATCAATTCCCAACCCAATTTCATTATAATATTTATACGCAAACTTTTCTTCGATGTGTTTACCAACCTTATTAATTTTGACTAAAAGCTCTACTTCATGATGAATATCTTCAGAGAAATCCGGTATAAAAAACGGTTGCTTTTTAAGCAGAATGGCCGTATCGGGTTTTAAAAAAATTACAGGGTCTGTAGGCCTTTCATTTTTTAATTCCTCAATGTGCTCTGTGTAGTTTCTTCCTATGCAAATAAGTTTCATTGGCGTGGTTATTAATCAAGCTTGTTGTTTAATTTTCTCAATTTAATGCCAGTCAATATTTTTTTTGTGTAGAGTGGAAAATCTGCGTTAAGCAACCATCCAAAATACCCCGGCTCTTTTTCTAAAATTTCTTCCACTTTGCTTCCTCTATGTTTTCCGAAAGCAAAAACCTCAACTCCATTTTTGTCATAACCAATAAAACCTGCAAAATCTGCAAATTGCTTATGTGAACTGAATTGAGCCAAAAATTTGGTATTGTTTTCGAGGTCTTCATACCTGGCAATTTGGGCTTTGAGTACTTCATAAGTTGCATTAGTATCTACCTCGGCACTATGTGCGTTTGTTAAATCTTGGTCACAATAAAATTTATAAGCTGCTTCTAATGTGCGTTTTTCTTTCTTATGAAAAATGGTTTGTACATCTACAGAAAGCGTGTTTTTCATATCAAAATCAACACCGGCTCTAAGCATTTCCTCTGCAAGCAATGGGATATCAAAACGATTTGAATTAAATCCACCAAGGTCTGAATCTTTTATGAGTGCATAGACTTTTGGAGCAAGTTCTTTAAATGTAGGCTCATTTACAACCATTTCGTCTGTAATTCCGTGGATAGCTGAAACAACTGGCGGTATTGGCATTTCTGGATTAACTTTCCATGTATGACTTTCTTTATTTCCGTTTGGAAAAACCTTAAGAATAGATATTTCGACTATCCTATCGCTGGCAATATTAGTGCCTGTGGTTTCAAGATCAAAAAAGCAAAGGGGTTTGTCGAGGTTTAATTCCATTTTAATTTTTTTGTTTCATCGGCAAAATTACTATTAATCATTGATATGGTTAACCCTATTTCTAAAAAGATTTTAATTTTCCCTAATTTAAGGATGATACTATTTGTTATGTAAAATGATTTTTATTTGTTAATTTTAGAACTTAAACCTAACTGACTTGATTAAATATATTGCATACGTGAGCCGTCAATCTTACATTTTAAAAGATGAAGATATTTCTGCCCTTTTGGCTACCTGCAGAACAAAAAACATAAGGAAGGAAATTACAGGAATGTTGATTTATTTTGATGGTACTTTTGTTCAGTTTTTAGAAGGTCCAAAAGAAAATATTGACCCTTTATTTGAAAGTATTTCAAAAGACAAAAGACATCAGGATGTTATTTTATTGATTGATGGTGTTTCGAGTAAAAGAGAGTTTGAAGACTGGTCGATGGCATTTAAAAAAATAACGCAACCGGAAACAGCAAGGATACTTGGTCAAAAAGACTTCAAAAAAGAGGACTTATTTAAAGGAAAAGACCCAAATACTGAGCATCCGGGTCTTTTATTAATCAAATCGTTTGTAAATAATTTACATATTTAAATTCCACGGCTTACATCAAAACCTTCCAGATATTCTGCGACGCGTTTTACAAATTGTCCGCCCAATGCTCCATTTACTACCCTGTGGTCATAAGAGTGAGACAGGAACATTTTATGTCTTATCCCAATGAAGTCTCCTTCGGGTG
>DAINOA010000139.1:0-4328 GCA_036735625.1 Planktosalinus sp.
ACCCCTGTTACCAGGATGAAAACCTGGCGTCCTAACCCCTAGACGAACGGACCATGCACTTTTAATTGCGGATGCAAAAATACAATTATTTTTGAAAGCTACAATTGCTTATCAAACTTTTTTATTTTTTTTAATACGCTTTCGCGAAAAGCACCCGTTTTACAGAGAGTTTGCCACTATAAACACAAACACCCTCCTCCACTTTAGCGTTCAAAGGAATGCATCTTATAGTCGCTTTGGTTTCGTTTTTAATCCGTTCTTCTGTTTCTGAAGTTCCGTCCCAGTGAGCACTTAAAAATCCGCCTTTTGTTTCCAAAATATTCTTAAATTCATCAAAACTGTTTACCTCTGTGATACTTTCATTTCTGAATTTAAGTGCTTTGTCAAAGAGGTTTGTTTGAATCTCTTTTAATAAAACCTCAAGAGTGTCTGCCAAACCATCTCTTTCAATAATTTCTTTTGTAAGGGTATCTCTTCTGGCAACTTCCACCGATTTATTTTCCAAATCCTTTGGACCAATCGCGATGCGCACAGGAACGCCCTTGAGTTCATATTCGTTGAACTTCCATCCGGGTTTGTGGGTATCTCGCTTATCGAGTTTTACTCTGATACCTTTTGCTTTAAGCTCGTTGACTATGGATTCTGCTGCTGCACAAACAGCTGTGTATTCGTCGTCACTTCTGTAAATGGGAACAATCACCACCTGATCCGGCGCCAGATTTGGCGGAATTACCAAGCCGTTATCATCGCTGTGGGTCATCACCAAAGCACCCATTAAACGTGTGGAAACTCCCCATGAGGTTGCCCACACATAATCGAGCTTTCCGTCGCGGTCAGCAAATTTTACGTCAAAGGCTTTCGCAAAATTCTGTCCCAAAAAATGAGAGGTTCCGGCTTGTAAAGCTTTTCCATCCTGCATCAAGGCTTCAATACAATAGGTTTCCAACGCACCGGCAAATCGTTCACTTTCGGTTTTAGTCCCTTTTATCACAGGTATCGCCATAAAGTTTTCGGCAAAATCAGCATAAACATTCATCATTTGCTCAGCTTCTTCAATGGCTTCCTGTTTGGTGGAATGAGCCGTGTGACCCTCCTGCCATAAAAATTCGGCAGTTCTTAAAAACAAACGTGTGCGCATTTCCCACCGCACTACGTTGGCCCATTGGTTGACAAGTATGGGCAAGTCTCTATAGGACTGTACCCATTTTCGGTAGGTATCCCAGATGATGGTCTCTGAGGTGGGTCTAACAATGAGTTCTTCCTCCAACTTTGCATCTGGATCTACAATTATACCGCTTCCATCTTCTGCATTCTTGAGCCTGTAATGAGTTACTACAGCACATTCTTTAGCAAAACCATCAACATGGCTGGCCTCCTTACTAAAGTATGATTTTGGAATAAAAAGTGGAAAGTAAGCATTTTGATGACCGGTTTCCTTAAACATTCTATCGAGTTCAGCCTGCATTTTTTCCCATATAGCATACCCATAAGGTTTGATGACCATACACCCCCTCACACCAGAGTTTTCAGCTAAATCTGCTTTGACAACCAACTCGTTGTACCATTTTGAATAATCTTCTCCCCTTGTGGTTAAATTCTTTCCCATACCTCTAAGATTGGCATAAATATTGTGTTAAATGTGTTAAAGTATTCTTTGCTTTTTGCAAAACTACTTAAATTTATAGTGTTGAACAATTAAAAACCGTTGTTATGAAAACTTATACAAATAATTATTTCTTTTACAGGCTACTTGCTTTCGCCGTACTAAGCGTAAGTTTGGTTTCCTGTGGCACCTCAAGAGAAACCGCATTTAACGACAACGACGGTATTTATAGTAACTCTTCAAGCAGTGACATCAATGACACCGAAGATATTGACAAAAATTATTACAAACAATACTTCCAAACCAAAGCTCAGGCATATTCTGAAATCCCAGAAGAAAATGTAATTTTTACAGATATTGATGCCTATACTTCCACCAATTCCTATATTGATGAAGAGGGTGTCATTCATGAAGAATATACCGGTTATTCTGAATCGTATGGTCCTTGGGGCGAAAATTCTGAAGTCACCATTAATATTTATTACAATCCCGGATTTGGGTATTACAACTACTGGCACAGACCTTACTGGTGGTATGGAAGCGGCTGGGGCATTAGCTACTGGGGATATGGCGGATTCTACAGACCTTTCTGGGGTTATGGACACCCATATTACTGGTCACCTTGGGGTAGTGGTTATTACTATGCATACAATCCTTACCATAACCCATATTACAACCCTTACTATGGTGGATATTCTAATTATGTCGCTTACAACAGAGGAAGACGTAATACAGACTACAATAGATCAAACCGCTCTGTAAACCGCGGTACAAATGCATCAACCCGTTCAAACAGAAGCTATACAAGATCTGAGGCAAGCCGAAGAATCGATAACAGCAGCCGTTCTCAAAATGTGAGAAACAATACCACCGAGCGCCCAAGAGGAACCACAACCCGAACAGCACCCACTCAAAGAGACCAAAACGTGCGCGAATCGAGTAACTCTAGAAATTTTCCTTCTACTAACACAACACGTTCCTCAAATACACGAAGTTCCGGAACGACAATCAACAGAGGGGGCTCAAGCGTTCGCTCAAGCGGCGGGACTTCCTCCCGTTCAGGTGGCGGCACTAGTAGCAGAGGACGAGGCGGTAGAGGATAAATTTCACAAAGTCTAATTCAAAAATTATTTCAAATGAAAAGAATCTATTTCTTGGTCATACTGTTCTTGGCTTGCCCAATGGTATTTGCTCAAAGCGTCGTGGATGCTCTTAGATACAGTTCAGAAAGTTTACATGGCACTGCACGTTACAGCAGTATGAGTGGTGCTTTTGGAGCATTGGGCGGCGACTTATCTGCCATCCAAATCAACCCGGCAGGCTCAGCTGTATTCCTGAACAGCACTGCCGCAGTTTCGCTCTCTCTAAGTGATATCAAAAATGAAACCAACTACTTCAACAACACAAATAAAACCTTCAATACCGACTTAAGCTTCAATCAAGCCGGAATGGTCTTTGTTTTTGATACCGGAGATCAGGATTCTGCCTGGCGAAAATTTACATTGGGATTGAATTTTGATGTTACAAACAATTTTGATGATGCTTTTTTTGCGTCGGGTCAAAGCACAACGTCTATCGATGAATACTTTTTGGGGTATGCACAAGGAGTACCATTGGATTTACTTCAACTGCAATCCGGTGAGACAGTATCAAGTTTATACCGTTTTTTAGGTGAAACAGAAGGCTTTGGAGCGCAGCAAGCCTTTTTGGGTTTCCAGTCCTTTATCATTGACCCCGTTGATTTTGAAAACCCAAACAACACCTCATATGTTTCAAATCTTGCTCCCGGACCTAAAAATCAGGAATACAGCAAACAAACCTCCGGCCACAATGCCAAGTTTACCATCAATTTAGGAACACAAATTAATGACAATTTATTTCTGGGACTAAATCTTAATTCTCACCTCATTGATTACAGGGAATCCACTTTTTTCTTTGAAAGCAACTCAAACTCAGAAAGCCTTGTGAAACAAATTGGCTTTAGAAACAATTTGGCGGTTATTGGAGATGGTTTTTCAGCTCAATTTGGGCTCATTACAAGAGCAACAGAGTTTTTTAGATTTGGACTTACCTATGACACGCCCACCTGGTATGCCATACTGGAAGAAACCAATCAGGCAATTTCAACCATTAGAACAGAAGATGGTGAAAGTATCACAGAACGTATTCAACCCAATATCATCAATATTTATGAAGAATACAGACTCAGAAGTCCCGGAAAGCTCTCAGCAAGTATGGCTTATTTATTTGGTGCAAACGGACTCATAAGTGTGGACTATTTCTATAAAGATTATTCAACAATGCGTTTTAGTCCCGGTGACATTGCAGCATTTGCTCAAGAAAATACTAAAATAGACGACTTATTTAAAGGAGCCTCTGCCTTTAAAATTGGGGGTGAATACAGACTCAACCAACTCAGTTTGCGGGGCGGGTTTCAATTTGAAGAAAGTCCCTATAAGAACACTGAAACAATGGATGATTTAAGCGGTTTTTCTCTGGGCCTTGGATATAATTTTGGGTCTTTCAAAGTGGATTTGGCTTACGCCAGAACAGAACAGGAAAGAAAGGAACAGTTTTTTCCAAACAGTGCCTTTACTAATGCAACCCTAGTAAATACTACTGAAAACTTCTTTACACTCACCACAAATTTCACCTTCTAAATTGTTGGATTTAAACCAAACAAAGAGCCATTTTCTAAGAAGAAAATGGCTCTTTTAATTCTATA
>DAINOA010000140.1:0-758 GCA_036735625.1 Planktosalinus sp.
TTTGAGTTTTTTTATCAAGTGCAATTTACTATTTCAACACCTTGGCTTCGGTTTAGTGATCAGTGGAAATTAATAGTCTTTGAGGCATTCCCTTTTCACATTTGAAATTTGTCATACGTCATATGTCCAAAAAACTGAACATCAGCCTCCGGCAGACAGGCTGCTACTGATTACTATTTTTGGAATCCTCCTTCGGCGGACAGGTTTGGTGTGTATAATTTGGAATTTTTTATTTTCCTATTCTCCCCACGGCACAACTCACAAACGATTTGGCTTTAGAAGTCATAGAATTGTTTTCGCCCAAAGCGGGATAGCCCAGCGTGAGTAGTTTTTGCTTTACAGTTTCCAAATCGGTTTCTGAAGCAAAGTCAAAAGTCACAGCATCGTTTTCAACGTCAACTTTTACGTTTTCAATGTTTTCAATGGCTGAAATTTTGGTGGTAACAGTATGCGCACAACCACCGCATTTTAGATTTTGTATGTGTAGTGTAGTATTCATTTTGAATGGGTTTTTAAAGGTTTATAAAGGTATAAATTAAAGTTTTGATTTAAGTTGTGAGTTAAAGCTGGGTTCTAATAGTTGTACAACAGAGTTTCACAGAGGCTTCACGGAGATACACAGAGGTTTTTGTTAGTACCTTCCTGATCACTGCCCCTGAACACTGACCACTTTTTTAAATCAATGTGGTAAATGTTTTCTCAACATCCCATAGAGCAATGTTCCCAGAAACGCGCCTCCAAAAACCACAAAAATGGGT
>DAINOA010000140.1:768-4313 GCA_036735625.1 Planktosalinus sp.
GTTGTTTTCATATAAAACTTATTTAAAGTTAAAGATAATGAAGATTTTCTAGCCTAATCTGATATTTGTCAAGTTAGTTGAGTGATTAATGGGGAAGCTTCTTTCGCATCAATCCATAGAGTAAAGTGCCCAGGAAAGCACCTCCAAAAACAACAAAAATGGGGAAATATCCTGCGCCCATCAGTGTAAATATGGGGCCCGGGCAAGCGCCTGCCAGTGCCCAACCCAATCCAAAAATTATACCTCCAAACAGATACCGCGCTACAGAGCGGTCTTTGGGGTAAATGTGAATGGTTTTTCCATCCAGTGCTTTGATTTTTTTCAACTTAATCCATTGAACTAAAATCACACCCAAAACCAATGCAGAACCAATAATGCCATACATATGAAACGATTCAAACCGGAACATTTCGTAAATACGAAACCACGATGCTGCTTCAGATTTAAACATGACGATACCAAATAAAATTCCTGTCAATAAAAATGCAAAATACCTCATAGTTAAAAGATTAAAGGGAATAATAAATGAACCATCACCAGTCCGCCGATAAAGAAGCCAACTACGGCAATGAGCGAAGGCAATTGCAAGTCACTCAGCCCTGAAATGGCGTGCCCCGAAGTACAACCTCCGGCATAACGCGCGCCAAAGCCCACGAGGAGTCCGCCCAGGGCAAGTATAAACAATGCAAAAGGGTTTTTAAATACATCGTTGGCAAAAAGTTCGTCGGGGAGGTAAGCGTTTCCGGCACTTTCAAAGCCCAGGGTTTGCAGTTTGGCAACGGTTTTTTCGTTGATGGCAACCGCACTATCGGGAGTTAAAAAGTGGGCGGCGATAAATCCGCCGATGATGGCACCAATAACCAGGATGAGGTTCCACTTCTGGTTGCGCCAGTCAAAACGGAAAAACTCAATTTTGGAACCTGCCCCACACATCGCACAAAACGAGCTCAGGTTGGCAGACATACCGAAGTTTTTCCCCAGCATTAAGAGAATAAACATTACAAAAGCAATGAGAGGCCCGGCGACATACCACGGCCAGGGGTCATAGATGATATCCATTGTATAAACGATTTAAAATATTTTATTATTTGTTTTTCCAATTAAGAAAAATGGCAGCCAAAAACAGTTTTGTTTAAGGCGTGGGGTTTTGTCTGTTTAATTACGAGATTTCCGCTTACGCGGAAATTATTTTAGGGTGGACGGGCACACCTCAGCGGTCACGGGGATTCCGGCTTTTTTGATTCCGGCAAAACCACCGGCTACATCAATGAGGTTGTGAATGCCACGGCTTTTTAATATGGACGCTGCAATCACACTGCGGTAACCACCGGCACAATGCACATAAAAATGGTTGTCTGAAGGAAATTCTGCCAGATGGTCATTTAAGAAATCCAACGGCGTTAAATGTGCTTGCTCAATGTGAGAGGAGGCATATTCGCCTTCTTTTCGCACGTCAAAAACAGGGATTTCTTTTGATTCTAAATCCTTTTTAAACTGTTCTGCCGAGATGGAGGTAATTTGATCCACTTCTTTTCCGCTTTTGATCCACGCCTCGATACCCCCTATGAGATATCCGATGGTTTTGTCAAATCCCACACGAGACAAACGGGTCACTGCTTCTTCCTCGCGGCCCGGGTCTGTCACCAGTAAAATGGGCTGCTCAGTATCGGCAATTAAGGCACCCACCCAGGGCGCAAAACCGCCGTCAAGTCCGATAAAAATGGAACGGGGTATGTGTGCTTTTACAAAATCGTTTTGATGGCGCACGTCCAGAACAACGGCTCCGGTTTCATTGGCTGCTATTTCAAAAGCTTCCGCCGAAAGGGCTTGTGTGCCTCTTTCTAAAACGTCATCAATATCATCATAACCCTCTTTGTTCATTTTTACGTTCAACGGAAAATAGAGTGGTGGTGGTGCTAAACCATCGGTGACTTCTTTGACAAATTCTTCTTTGGTCATATCGGCACGCAGGGCATAGTTCATTTTCTTTTGGTTGCCTAAAGTATCTACGGTTTCCTTCATCATATTTTTTCCACAAGCAGAGCCTGCTCCGTGAGCCGGATAAACAATTACATCATCTGCCAGCGGCATAATCTTGGTTCGTAAACTGTCATAGAGCAACCCGGCGAGTTCTTCCTGAGTCATAGAAGCGGCTTTCTGAGCAAGGTCAGGCCTTCCCACATCCCCCAGAAACAGGGTGTCACCGCTAAAAATAGCGATGTCTTTTCCGTTTTTATCTTTGAGAAGGTAAGTAGTACTTTCCATGGTATGACCAGGGGTGTGTAGTGCCACGATGGTCAATTCGCCCACTTTAAACTCCTGACCGTCTTTAGCAATAATCGCCTCAAACGATGGGTTTGCTGTGGCTCCATAAACAATGGGCGCTCCTGTTTTTTTAGAAAGCGTCACGTGCCCGCTCACAAAGTCGGCATGAAAATGGGTTTCAAAAATGTATTTGATTTTGGCGTTGTCTTTAGCTGCTTTGTCAATATAAGGCTGCACCTCGCGAAGAGGGTCAATGATAGCCGCCTCGCCCTTGCTTTGGATGTAGTATGCACCTTGTGCCAAGCAACCTGTATAAATCTGTTCTATTCCCGCGAAAGAGGGAATCTCGGTATTATTTTTAACTTCGTTTTTCATAATTTAATTTTTTAGTGGGAAACTCCCTTGTTTTTATTTCTGGTGCAAATTTAGTGTATCGGTTTTAGTCTGAAAGTAACATAGGTTACAAGCTCCAAAATTCTTTGAGAAGGATATATACAGCCATAAGAAGTACAAACCATCCAAAAACTTTTTTGAGTTTTTTGCCGTCAATAAAACGGTTTAACCAGACTCCCACAAAGATACCAAAAACAGATAGAAGCGTAAAGACCCAAAGGAAATTCCAGTCCATCGTCATTGTTTCTAGATCACCAATAAACCCTATGAGGGATTTCACGGCTATGATGAGCAAAGAGGTGCCAACGGCCATTTTCATCGGCAATTTTGCCAGCAACACCAGTGCAGGAATAATCAGGAATCCGCCACCTGCTCCAACAACTCCTGTAAGCACTCCAATGACAACCCCTTCGATGACAATAAGCGGGTAATTGTATTGAATTATGGCTCCTTCTTCCGGCTCGGGTCGTTTGTTGCGAATCATAGAATAAGCCGCCAGCAGCATAATGATGGCAAAAAACACCATGATTCCAATGTCTTTTGTAATTGTGAAACTACCGATGCTGAAGAGCGTATCAGGAATAGCGGGAACAATAAACCTGCGGGTAATATAAACAGCAATAAATGCCGGAATGGAAAACACGATGGCTGTTTTTAAATCGACCAGTCCTTTCCTGAAATTCTGAACGGCCCCAACCAATGCAGATACCCCAACCACAAAAAGGGAATAAGCCGTGGCAGTCACCGGATTAATAGCAAAGAGGTACACAAAAACAGGTACTGTGAGGATAGACCCTCCTCCACCAATCAAGCCAAGCACAACCCCAATGAGCAGTGCACCTATATATCCTAAAATTTCCAATAACTCCATTTCAATTTTGAATTAG
>DAINOA010000141.1:0-4229 GCA_036735625.1 Planktosalinus sp.
ATAATGTCCTGAACATAGGAAGGGTATTTGAATTCCTGTGGTTTGAGAGGGTTTTGGTTTTCTGTGCTCATCACATCTGCACCTGCTCTTGAGGCTTCCAGTAAAAAGGCGTTTCCATAGTCAAAAAAGTAAGTACCTTTTGCAGCATGTTTGTTAATGGCAGTTGCCTGGCGGCGTAAACTTTCCTGTACTTTTTCTTTAAAAAGCACCGGGTTATTTGCCATCATCTCATTTGATTCCTCATATGAAAGGTCAACCGGATAATAACCACCGGCCCATGGATTGTGCAGGGAAGTCTGGTCGCTTCCCAAATCAATGTGAATATTTTCCTTTTCAAAAGTCTCCCAGACATCCACCACATTGCCATCATAAGCTATGGAAACGGTTTCCCCTTTTGCTTTAGCTTCTTTCACACGATTAACAAGTGAGTCTAAATCTGAAATCACTTCATCCACCCAGCCTTGGGAATGACGCGTGTGAGTTGCTTTTGGATTGACCTCGGCGCATACAGTGATGCAACCGGCAATGTTACCGGCTTTAGGTTGAGCACCGCTCATTCCGCCCAAGCCGGAGGTAACAAACAAACCGCCTATTGGGGATTTGTTGATTTTTCTGAAACCGTTTAAAACGGTAATCGTGGTGCCGTGGACAATGCCTTGTGGACCAATATACATATAACTTCCGGCGGTCATCTGGCCATATTGAGAAACGCCCAGTGCATTCATTTTTTCCCAGTCATCGGGTTTGGAATAATTGGGGATGACCATTCCGTTTGTAACCACCACACGCGGTGCATCTTTGTGTGAGGGAAACAAGCCCATGGGGTGACCGCTGTACATCACCAGGGTTTGTTCATCGGTCATTTCTGCGAGGTATTGCATTGTTAACAGATACTGCGCCCAGTTTTGAAAAACAGCCCCGTTACCACCATAAGTGATGAGTTCGTGAGGATGTTGCGCCACAGCATAATCCAGGTTGTTTTGAATCATCAGCATTATGGCTTTTGCCTGCTCACTTTTTCCGGGATATTCAGAAATGGGACGGGCATATATTTTATAATCGGGGCGAAAACGGTACATATAAATGCGGCCATATTTTTCCAGTTCTTCTTTGAACTCGGGAAGGAGGGTAGCGTGGTGTTCGGGTTCAAAATAGCGCAAAGCATTGCGCAGTGCCAGTTTTTTTTCTTCGTCGGTAAGAATTTCTTTTCGCTTTGGGGCGTGGTTGATGTTTGGGTCGTACGGTTTTGTGTTGGGTAATTCTGAAGGAATTCCTTGTAAAATGGTTTTTTTGAAGTCTATATCTGAGTGTGTCGAAGTATTCATTAAATAAAATTATGATTGTCCTTTCACAACAAAGTTACGAAAAATAGATGGCGAAAAGTTTGGGTTTTTTGTGAAATGCTTTTCTTATTTTTGTTTCAATTGATGTATCTTAAACCAAAAATAAACAATGCCCGCTAATAAAATCTTAATCCTTTTTGCTCACCCTCTTTATGAGAAATCTCATGCTCATATAGAGATGATCAAGAATCTTCCAAAAAGTGATGCAATAACTTTTCACGACTTGTATGAAAACTACCCGGATTTTAATATTGATATTGAAAAGGAGCAGGAGCTTCTTAAAGACCATAATATTATCGTTTGGCAACATCCCATGTATTGGTACAGTGCTCCTCCCATTTTAAAACAATGGATTGATTTGGTTTTAGAATACAAATGGGCCTATGGTTCAACAGGCACTGCGCTACAAGGGAAGTTTATTTTTCAAGCAATTACTACAGGAGGCCGTAAAGAAAATTACTGTGATACAGGGAAAGACCGCTTTACTATTTATGAGCTTTTAGACCCTTTTAACCAAACGGCGCAGGTATGTCAAATGAATTATTTGCCACCCTATGTCATTCACGGTACGTTTAAGATGGAAGCAAAAGATTATAAAAAGGCAGGAGAGGAATATGGGCGCTTGATTGCTTATTTACTGGAGCATAAATTATCAGCTTCAGAGTTTAAAGATCTGTTGTATTTGAATGATTGGATTGACAATAAAAAATAAAGCTTTATGGAAACAAACTTCTTTTTAGAGGCAATGATTTACCTCACAGCAGCGGTGATATGTGTCCCTATAGCAAAAAAAATGGGATTAAGTTCCATCTTGGGTTATCTCTTTGCCGGTATTCTCATAGGGCCTTCTTTGCTGGGTCTTATTGGACAAAAAGGAGAAGATATTATGCATTTTGCAGAGTTTGGCGTGGTGATGATGTTGTTCCTCATTGGTCTGGAACTGGACCCAAACAAATTTTGGAAAATGAGAAAATTCATTGCCGGGATGGGTTCTATTCAGGTTCTGGGCACCACTGTCGTATTGTTTTTTGGATTGCAATGGATTTTAGGTTGGAACTGGCAAACAGCTTTAACAATCGCAATGGCACTCGCTCTTTCTTCTACAGCAATTGTTCTTCAGACACTTAAAGAAAAAGGATTGAATAATACATCTATGGGGCGGTCTTCTTTTGCAGTTTTACTCTTTCAGGATATTGCAGTCATTCCCATACTGGCAGTAATCCCTTTAATGGTTTCTGAGGTAAGTGGTGCAAACCCCGATGAGATTGTACCTTCGTTGATTTCAGATTTTCCGGCGTGGATACAAACGCTGGTGGTTATAGGTGCGATTGTTTCTATTTACTTTTTAGGAAAATATGTAATAGTACCCTTGTTACGCGTTGTTGCTAAAACAAGACTTCAGGAATTGTTTACTGCTTCAGCTCTGCTGGTGGTTTTTTCAGTTTCATTTTTAATGGAATTGGTGGGATTGAGCCCTGCACTAGGTGCTTTTATGGCAGGTGTTGTTTTAGCAAATTCTGAATTTCGCCACGAGCTGGAGGGAGATATTGCTCCTTTTAAAGGTTTGCTTTTGGGGCTCTTTTTTATTGGTGTTGGAGCCTCAATTGATTTTGAGTTGATTTTATCAAGCCCGGTTTTTATCTTGCTTTTTGTTTTGGCACTTACTATACTAAAGTTTTTGATTCTTTTTGGTGTAGGTCTTGTCTATAAAAAGAATTTAGATCAAAACCTGCAGTTCTCTATTGGGCTGAGTCAGGCAGGGGAATTTGGATTTGTGATTATGGGCTTTGCAATGGGGCTCAGTATTGTCCCTAACGATTTGTCTAACCAAATTCTGGCGGTTATAGCTATTACCATGCTTTTAACACCCATTTTAAATGTGATAAATGAAAAATTTATCCTCCCAAATGTGGGAACCAGACAAAAAGAAGAAAAGGAGGATGACCTTATTGATGAAAAAAATGAAGTCATCATAGCCGGTTTTGGACATTTTGGGAGTACCATTGGTCGTTTGCTTCGTGCAAATAAAGTGGATGTAACGGTACTGGATCACGATGCCGAAAGGGTAGAAGTGCTGCGCAAAATGGGTTTTAAAGTGTATTATGGAGACGCAACACGTCTCGAACTCCTCAAAGCAGCGGGCGCTGATGAGGCAAAACTTTTTATAGCAGCCATAGACAACCCCGAAGTTAATCTCAATCTGGTGGAGCTATTGCAAAAACATTTTCCAAATGTGCGGGTACTGGCTCGTGCAAGAAACCGAGTTGATGCTTATGAACTCATTGACCATGGTGTAAAGAATTTTTACAGGGAAACCTTATATACTGCCGTCCATCTTGGAGTTGATGCACTTGTTGAACTAGGGTATAGACGCTATACTGCCACCCGTCAAGGACAGCAGTTTATTAAATATGACCAGGACACCACTTGGAAGCTTGCCAAAAAACGACATGATAAAATGGCCTATATGGTCACAGTGATGGAAGAAGTGAAAATGCAGGAAGAACTATTACGCCGTGATTTGTACACTCAAAACGAAGGCAATGACCATTCCTGGGACAGTGACTATTTGAAAAAAGAAAACCCCAAAGTGACAGAGTAATTTGTATGTAAATTATTGCTTGCTGTTGGTTTTTTTGTCATATCCATACGGACAATGACGGCAACCACTCTGGCAGCAATAGCCGCGTTTTAAATGGTATTGTTCTGTGAAGCATTTATAACCCTCTGGCGTGAGGTAATAGTCACCGTCGCCGAGAAGCTCCGGCTTTTTTTCAGTATTTTGTTTGGGATTATTTTTTTTGGACGCATTCACAAAGCAAAAATACAAAATAGCAGAACATTTCTATGCCAAAGATTTTTATCATAAATTCTATTTTTCCAAAA
>DAINOA010000142.1:0-4224 GCA_036735625.1 Planktosalinus sp.
ACATTATCCCTGAATTCAGTAGTTTTTGAAATGAGCTTTTGAGATTTTTTTGAGGCATAATAAAACATCGACGTGTTTTTATCATAAAAATTTTCAAAACAATAATTAATCAATTTATTAGAGAGAGTAATCCATTTCTGGTCAAAAGTGATTTCATAAAGTGAAATAAACCCATTAAGAATAAAAGCATAATCATCCAGAAATCCATCAATGGTTGCTTTGCCTTTTGTGAAACATCGATACAAACATCCATTGGGTTTTATAATTGTTTCTGAGATAAACCCACCACATTTAAGAGCTGTTTTTAAAAAAGAAGGTTCTTTAAATACTCTATATCCATCAACATAGGCTTTCATCATTAAACCATTCCAAGAGGTGAGTATTTTGTAATCAAGTCTTGGTCTGGCTTTTATTTTTCGGTGATTTTGCAATTGGTATTTCCAGTGTTTTTTCTTTTCGGTAAGAGTATCTAAAGAAATTTTATGTTCAAAGCAAAAAGCCGCATCTTCTTTATTTCTAATGAGCACATAGTAGCTTTTCTCCCATTTACCAAAGTCATTAATATTATAATAATCTTCAAATAGTGGAAAATCTTTACCCATTTTTTCCTTTAATTCCTCTTTCGTGAAAACATAATATGCCCCTTCTTCAAGGATGCCATATTCATTTAAACTATCAGCGTCAATCGCACTGTAAAATCCGCCGGTTGTATCAGTAAGTTCGCGATTTATGAATTCCAGCGTTTCATATACTACCTCTTTATAAAGAGGGTTTTTAGATTCTAAATAGGCATCACAATACAAGCTAACGAGTTGTGCATTATCATAAAGCATTTTTTCAAAATGTGGAATATGCCACTTTTCATCAACTGAATATCTTGAAAATCCACCGCTTATGTGGTCAAAAATACCACCAAATGCCATTTTGTTAAGAGTAAGATGAACAAAATCCAGTAATTCTTTATTGTCTGTCTGAAAGCCATATCTCAAGAGAAAATGATAATTATTAGGCATCATAAACTTAGGTGCCCCTTTTGTTCCTCCATTCTTTAAGTCAAATTGTCGAGTCCAAAATTGAAGTGATTCTTCAAAATCGAAGCTTTCCATAGAGCTATCCTTGTTTAAAGAAACAACATCCATAGATTTGATGCCCTGCTCAAGTTTTTCAGCATATTCAAGAAGCGTTTCAACTTGATTTTTGTAAAGTTTTTGTAATTGTATTAAAACATCAATCCATTGGTCTTTATGGAGGTATGTGGCTCCCCACACCGGCCTTCCATCGGGCAAGGCAACAATGTTGAGTGGCCAGCCACCACTTCCTGTCATTAATTGCAAAGCATTCATATAGACCTGGTCAACATCGGGTCGTTCTTCACGATCTACTTTGATGTTGATGAAATGGTCATTCATCACCATTGCCACTTCTTCATTTTCAAAACACTCGTTTTCCATTACGTGACACCAATGGCAAGTAGAGTAACCAATGCTTATCAATAGTAATTTGTTTTCTTTTTTTGCTGTAGCGAAAACAGCATCACCCCAAGCTTTCCATTTTACAGGATTGTGAGCATGTTGTAACAGATATGGGCTGCTTTCTAAAGCAAGATCATTTCTAAATTTTTTAGACATAAAGGGATTTTATAACCAAAAAAAGCAATACACAGTCTATTGGCGAGCTGGTATTGCTTTAAATAAAAGTTTGAAAACTAGATTAATTTACTTCAAAAGTGATTTTTGCATTCACACGATATTCCTTTATTTTATTGTTTTCAATCACTGCACTTTGCTCATTTATATAAATGGATCGAATGTTTGATAATGATTTTGCGGCGTGCGAAACTGCTTTTTGAGCGGCGTCTTCCCAACTTTTTTCTGAGTTTGATAAAACTTCGATTACTTTTAATACTGCCATAATTTTTTATTTTTAAATTAAAATAGACTTAAAGGTACAGAAAAAATCACACCTAAAGAAGTTATCAATACATTTATTTATGAGTATTAACCGTTTAATGCCTCTACTCTAAGGTCATCATCGTTTAGCATGTCCTTAAGCATAGTTTCAATGCCATTTTTTAAGGTGATTGTAGAAGAAGGACAACCACTGCAGGCACCCTGAAGGATAACTTTAACTGTTTTACTTTCCTTGTCAAATGACTGAAATGCTATATTTCCACCATCACTCGCTACAGCAGGTTTTACATACTCGTTTAGTATTTCAACAATTTTTTGAGAAAAATCATCAAGAGCTGGGGTCTCTTTTTCCCCTATTGGAGTATCCTTCTTAACTTCAGTAAGTATTGCGTCATTAAGAATCTGCTTGCCTTCTTCAATAAAAGTTCTAATAAACTCTCTGAGTTCAAGACTAACCTCTTGCCATTCAACAATATCATATTTAGAGACCGAAACATAATTAGCACTAATAAATACCTCTTTGATAAAAGAAAAATGGAATAAGGCTTGTGCCAAAGGAGCGTTTTTAGCTTCATCTATATTTTTGAATTCAAAAGTACCGTCAACTAGAGGCTTATTAGCAACAAATTTTAAAACACCTGGATTTGGTGTGCTCTCAGCATAAACTGTTACCGGAATTTTTTTAGGAGAATTGGTTTCTTCAATGATAGCTTTGCCTGAATTCAGATAATTTTGGATTTGTTCAGCTAACTCAATTTCAACATCAGACCATTCAACAATAGAAAATTTCTCGATAGCGATAAAATTTTGAGCAATATAAACCGTTTTAACAAATGGTAGATAAAAAAGTTCTTGTGCCAAGGGGCTGGGTTTGGCCTCGTCAATGTTCTTAAACTCATAACTACTTGAGCGTGTAAGGAATTGATTGGCAACAAACTTTTTAATCTCTTTGTTGGAAGTAGAGTCAATATTTATGTTAAAAGTGAGCATAGTAGCTATTTTTTTGCAAATTTATAAAATAAAAAGAGAGCAATTCAATATATTTGGCAACTTAACATTTTTTGTAGTTAAACATATTAAAGAAAATAAATAAATAAATCTTATTGACTTGTTGAATTAAAGTCAAAAAACAGCCCCAATATGAAAAGATTATTACATATTCTACTTTTCTTAATTCCAATAACTATTTTTTCTCAACCTTATATTACAGTTGATGAGACGACCTACACAAACGAGCAGCTCATTACAGATGTTTTAATTGGAAACACTTGTGCTACTGTAGGCAACATTACAAGCTCTACAGGAACTGATTTTGGAAGCCTAAATGGAATTGGTTATTTTGAAAATACAAACCCTAACTTTCCAATCACAGATGGCATCATTTTGATGACAGGAAATGTTATGGAAGCCCCGGGACCAAACGGAAGTCCACAAGCAGCCGGAGGATGGCCTGGTGATGCACAAATTGAAAATTATTTAAATGCCATAATACCTCCATCCACCTATCTTGATGCGTCTATACTTGAGTTTGATTTCACCCCTGTTACAGATTCTGTAAGCTTTAATTTTGTATTTGCGTCAAATGAATATGGAACTTTTCAATGTGATTTTTCAGATGCTTTTGCCTTTTTCTTGGAAGATATTGATACTGGTGTTGTAACAAATTTGGCATTGGTTCCCGATACTCCCGGTGAAGTCCCTATTTCTGTCACAACAATAAGAGACCAAGCTCACAATGGTGGCTGCGCTTCTGTTAATCCAGATTTTTTTAGCACTTTCTATGGCGCAACGGGATTACCAAATATTCAAGCCCCCATAAATTTTAATGGTCATACGGTTTTAATGCAGGCCTGGTCTTATGTGGTGCCAAACCAAAACTACAGAATGAAACTTGTAATTGTCGATAGGTTAGACAGCTCTTTTAACTCAGCCGTTTTTATTCAAGGAGGTAGTTTCTTTCTTGGAAGTGTTGATTTAGGAATTGATTTAACAATTGCAAATGGTAATGCAAGATGTTTAGGTGAAACATTTACTATTGATACTCAATTGGGTACAGTACCCCCGGGGACTACCTTTTTATGGGAATTTGAAGATCCTCTAGGTTCAGGAATTTTCGTTCCTTTTGTACCTGCTGAAGAATCCTCCATTTTAAATGTTACCGCTACCGGAAATTACAGAGTTACAGTAAACTTTGCCGGTGTTTGCGAAACTCAAGGCGAAATCTTTGTAGAGTTTGACCTCCCCTTTACTGTAAATGATACCCCCTCTCCCTTAATTTTATGTGACGACGACAACAACGGCTTTGGAGAGTTCA
>DAINOA010000143.1:0-4074 GCA_036735625.1 Planktosalinus sp.
CAGATATGGATAAGACGCGGAGAGTTTACCGGAAACATCGCTATGCAAAACGAAGAAGACTGGTTAGCTCTGGAAAAAAATTACAAAGATTTTATAGTTTTATATGCTCGTTTAGCCGAAGAAACCGGCGCAGAATTATTCTGTATAGGTACAGAATTAAACGGTTTTGTTGCCGCAAGACCTGATTTTTGGAAGCAGCTAATCACCGAAATTAAAAAAGTGTACAAAGGCAAACTCACCTATGCAGAAAACTGGGATGCCAAAAAGCGCGTTTCTTTTTGGGACCAACTCGATTATATAGGTATTGATGCTTACTATCCTGTTTCCGAAAGTAAAACCCCCACTGTGGAAGAAGCCCGTCTGGGCTGGCAGGAGCATAAAAAGGAAATTGTGGAACTGCACAAACAATACAATTTGCCCATTCTATTCACAGAATACGGCTACCGAAGCCGGGATTTTGCCGGAAAAACGCCCTGGGAATCTGAAAGGGTAGAAGGGGAAGTCAATCACCAAGCACAAGAGAATTTAACAATAGCTTTGTTTGAAGAGTTTTGGAATGAGCCTTGGTTTGCCGGAGGTTTTCACTGGAAGTGGTTTCACAACCACGAGCAGGCGGGAGGTTTTGAAAACAATCAGTTTACGGTGCAAAACAAGCCCACAGAAACAGTGCTAAAAAAATATTACAGCACTTCTTATTAAGCCTTAATGTATTTTAAATAATAACGATGAATATCATCTGCTGAGGCGCCAAACCATTTTTTTACATATATGGTCCAGAAGTGATATTGTAACTTCCAGATACCTTTTTCTTCATACCGCCTTGCAGAAGTAGTAAGCCATTGTGGTATCACAACAAACTGTTTTCGATTATACAATTCGTTGATTAAAATGTTGTCTTCATAAATAGTGTAAGATTCATCATAACCACCAATCTCCTCAAAAAGTGATTTGGTTATAAACTGGCTTTGGTCACCACCGCGACACGCTCTCCAGCTAAACTTAGTAAGCCAACTAGCTAGACGCAACCACCAGTGATTGTTGTTAAACCTCATTTGAAAGCACCCGGCTTCGTTACCTTTTTTAACCGCGTCAATGAGATATTGATCAAAGCCTTTCGGCGGAAGCGAATCGGCATGAAGAAAATAATAAATATCCCCGGAGGCATAGTTTGCGCCTGTATTCATTTGTTTGGCTCTACCTCTTGCTGAAGAGACCACTTTGACTCCAAATTGCAAAGCTACTTCTATTGTATTGTCTTGACTTTCTCCGTCAACTACGATGATTTCAGCAATATTTTTGGGTGACGAGTTTTCAAAGAGATAAGGTAGTAAGATTTCTATTGTAACTTCTTCATTTAAAACGGGTATAATAACACTAATTTGCATATAGTAAAATAGCTATTTTTTTTCATTAAGTCCCCAGTCATATTCTAAAAACACAATTTTTGCGTTTGGATTGATTTTCACATCAGTATATTGATTGACATATTCTGCCAAAGAATTAATGCCATTTACCAAATAATCTTTTTCATACCACTCAAATATTTTGGAGAGTTTAACTTCATTTTTACTAATTTCATTTTCTGATGAATTGATGAAATTTCTTGTAACTAAATCTAATTGCTCGTTAATTTTTGATGCAGTAAAAGCTTCATTATGTAGTTTAGGACACGAAATGGATGCACAATTAATCGCAAAATGAATGCGCGGCTCATTCATTTTTCTTAAAAGACTGTTTTCAATACCACCCAAAGAAATCATCACATCACCAATGGGAACAAAAGGTTTAAACCAAGGGCTATTGATGTCTTTAATGCTTTCTAAAGGATAATTTTCAAGGATTAACTCAATGGTAAAAGCATTGTAAGCATTAATATAATATGCCAATAGTTCTTGTACAGACCATTTTTTTGTGGGTTTAATTTTAGATAAATAGTTGAGGTATTTTGTCAAGGCTTCACGGTCTTGTTGAAAACCATTATAGTCAACCTTGCCTTGAGAATCTACATGTTTAATTAGTAAATCAGACCAATCACTATGGTTTAAATTGACTTCAGAATTTTCTATTGTTGAAACCAGATTTTCAGGTACTTTTATAACGGGCAGACCTTTGTTTGCAAGCCCAGCTGCAGATAAAAGTCCGCAACCGTCGACGATTATAGCTACGAAGCTTATTAAAAGTAAGCTTATAAAAATTGATTTTTTCATGAGTTTTATTTTAACAACACCCGCCACCATCATAATGGAATGTGGATTCACTTATGAAAATATCATCACGACCCAAATCTGCCAAAGCTCTGGCAGTTTTATCACAAATCGCCAACGGCTGATTTTTTAATAAAATATGGCCTTTTTTATCGTCCAGAAATGGTTCGTCACCAAAGTAAATGGCAGCTTTTCCGGTAAAAATACATGGGCCGTCTGCCGGCATTGGGTCTTTGATAGCGGCTACTTCTATGGATTCTATATAAATCAATTCATCTGTTGGGTAATGCTTTGGGTCGAGGATGCGATAGGGTTTTCTGGCGCGTATTTCAATGGTTCCAAAACCGGCATCGGTGAGGGCTTTTATATAGTCTGCAATGGGCAAACTTCCGCTAAGGCATAATGCCCGCAAACGGTCGTCATTGCGCAGGGTGTCATTCATGGGTTGCTCACAAGTGGGATCGCTCATCACTAGTTTTCCGTGAGGTTTTAGTACGCGATACATTTCTTCGATGGCTTTTTTTAAATCTTCGGATTTAAAGATGTTGAAGAGGCAGTTTTGAGCGGCAACTTCTATGGAATTATCTTCCACCGGGAGGTTCATAGCATCTCCTTTTTTGAGTTCCACAAAGTCACTTTTAAACCAGGGGTTTTGTGCTTCGGCCTCGATAAAGTTTTTGCGGGAGGCTTCCAGCATTTCGTCAACCATATCGACACCCACAACGCCTCCATTTTGACGATTGAAATAAGCAAATTGCAAAAGTTCCATACCACCACCAACGCCCACATAGAGCATTTTTGGGTTATTGGACAGATCACGGGCATGAACGGTGCTGCCACAGCCATAGTTCATTTCCTGCATGATTTTAGGGATTTTAAGTCCCGGTAATTCCCATATTGGGTTGGTGGTGCAGCACAATCCTACGTCTGGAGTGAGGGCTGCTTCTTTATACACATCGTAAGTAATGTCCAAATAGCTCATATGTTTAATATTTTTTTGTTAATGGATAATCGTTGAGCTGTAATTTATTCCAGCTGTACTCTACTGAATTTTTTAATTTTTTTTTTATTAAGCCGTAAAATTTTACGGCTGTACTTTAATCTATTAATTATAGTCTGGGTTTTTTTGATAATCTTACCTCTATTTACGAAAAAATTTAATCTCAGGTTTTAGCCCCGATAGCAGCATCCCCACCCTAGCCCTTCTGCCTTTGGCGGAGAGGGAACTCTTGTTCTGATTTATTATAAATCTTTAATCAACTGGCTGAAAAGTTCTACCAAATCGGGTTCTGCTTTTGCTGCAAAGGCTAAAATTTCTTTTATGTTCACGGGGGCCAGGTTATCTGGGTCACATTCATCTGTCAATACAGAGACCGCTACTACCGGTAATTTAAGATGGTTTGCGACAATGACTTCGGGCACTGTACTCATCCCCACGGCATCTGCACCAAGGATTTTAAGCATGCGATACTCAGCACGGGTTTCCAGTTGGGGACCCACCACGGAAGCATAAACACCTTCGTGAAGCTTTATACTTTGGTTTTTTGCTATTTCTTTGATTTTTTTATTGATAGCAGTGTCATAGGGTGCACTCATATCTGCAAAGCGTTCGCCCAGTTGCGAAACGCCTTTGAATGCAAGTGGCGAATTTCCTTGCAAATTGATATGATCATCAATGAGCATTAATTCGCCTTTTTTGAAATCCAGATTCACGGCGCCGGCTGCATTGGAAACTAAAAGGGTTTGTATTCCCAGTTGTTGCATAATGCGAACAGGATAAGTGACATCCTGCATGCTATAGCCTTCATAGACATGAAAACGTCCCTGCATCACCACTACTTTTTTGCCGGAGAGTTCGCCAAAAATAAAT
>DAINOA010000144.1:0-4045 GCA_036735625.1 Planktosalinus sp.
GCAATGCCTTGTCATTAAGTAAGTTTGATGTTTCAGGCAAGCAACTTCAAAAAGGTCTTAAGGGATTTATCTACACAGAAAGAGGAGTTTACAGACCCGGTGACAGTATACACCTTTCTTTCGTGCTAAACGATTTAAGCAACCCACTGCCTAAAGGTCACCCTGTTACTCTGGAAGTAATTGATGCCCGTGGAAAAACAGTCCATAATGCGGTAAGCCGTCAAGGAGTAAACAATGTTTATTATTTTCCAATACCTACAAATCCCACAGACCCCACCGGTAACTGGAGAGCAACTATAAACTTAGGTGGCGCACAGTTTTCTGAAACCCTCAACGTAGCAACAGTAAAACCAAACCGTTTAAAAATCAACTTAGATTTTGAAGATGAAATAATAACAGTTGATAAGCCCATTACAGCAAATGCAAGTATTAACTGGCTGCAAGGCGCTCCGGGAAGAAACCTCAATATAGAAATGGACGCCACCATTCGTTCTACAAATACGTTTTTTAAAGGATATCAAAATTATGTGTTTTCAGATCCTGTAAGAACGTTTACGGAAACAGAAATGCCCATACTTAAGGCAAAAGTAAACGACGAAGGTAAAATTAGTATCAATAAAAAACTGGAAATCAGCAAAAATGCACCGGGGATGTTGAGGGCTAATTTTTTAACCAAAGTTTTTGAAGGAGGCGGTGATTTTTCTATCGATGTTATTTCAAAAGACCTTGCTCCCTTTTCCCATTTTGTGGGAATACAATCACCCAAATCAAAAGCCTATGGGTCCTATTATACCGATGAAATTACCACTTTTGATGTGGTAACAGTAGATGAAAAAGGAGCAGCCTCTGGCAATCGTGAACTGGAAGTTAAAATCTTTAAAATTGAATGGCGATGGTGGTGGAGTCGCGGGCAGGACAACCTTTCAAGTTATGAAAACGCCACAGTTCACAGACCTGTGCAAGAATTCAAAATTAAAACTGGAGCCAATGGGAAAACAAACTTTAACCTCAACATCCCTGAAGAGGAAAGTGGACGTTACCTCATTCGCATTATAGACCCCAAAAGCAGTCACGCCACAGGAAGAGTTGCTTATTTTTACAGAAACTGGTGGTCAAGAGCAGGAGCAGGTGGTGATGCAGAAAGTGCTAAAATGCTAGTCTTCTCAGCTGATAAAGAAAAATACAATGTGGGAGAAACAGCAACGATTTCTTTTCCATCAGGAAGTGAAGGACGCGCTTTGCTTAGTATCGAAAATGGCACAGAAGTACTAGGTACACAATGGGTTGAAACCAAAAAAGGGGAAACAAAAGCAACCATTGCCGTCACTAAAGAAATGGCCCCAAACATCTATGTAAACATTTCCTTATTACAACCTCATGAGCAAACTTTAAATGATTTGCCCATCAGGCTTTATGGAGTCATTCCCCTTTTAGTCGAGGACCCAACAACCATTTTACAGCCTCAACTTGAACTTCCAGATGTACTTAAACCGGAAGAAAAGTTTACCATTAGAGTTTCAGAAAAAAACAAAAAACCGATGACATATACCCTCGCCGTGGTAGATGAGGGTCTGTTGGATCTTACCCGTTTTAGAACACCTGCCATACACGATGCTTTTTATACCCGTGAAGCTCTAGGCGTAAGAACATTTGATATGTATGACTATGTTATTAGATCTTATTCAGGCAGTGTTGAAAATATTTATGCCGTAGGTGGAGGTGATGAAGCTGCGGGAGCAAAAAACCGAAAGGCAGACCGGTTCAAACCGGTAGTGATGTATCTGGGACCCTTTTCGCTTAAAGCTGGTGAAAAAGCAACACACAACTTAACGATGCCCAACTATGTGGGATCAGTTCGCACGATGGTTATTGCAGCAGACAACAAAAATGCAGCTTATGGAAATGCCGAGAAAGCAACTCCCGTAAAAAAACCACTTATGGTATTGGCTTCATTACCTAGAAAACTGTCCCTGGGTGAAAAAGTGACATTACCCGTGACCGTGTTTGCAATGGAATCAAAAGTAAAAAATGTCGTTGTAAATGTATCAACTTCAACAGGTTTAAAACCCCTTGACGGAAATAGCAAAAACATAACTTTTCCAAATGTGGGAGAACAAATTGTCAATTTTGAATATGAAGTTTTAGGGACACCCGGCATTCAAACTATTGAAATTTCGGCAAGCGGGGGAGGCGAAAGGGCAAATTACAAAGTAGAAATTGATGTGGAGAACCCAAATCCCATCACCCAAAAAGTAAGTGACTATACCTTGGAACCCAATACCGAGCAAAATATCACTTTCTCAACCTTTGGAGTTGCCGGAAGCAACGAAGCATATCTTGAATTTTCCACATTGCCGCCTATGGATTTCACCAAAAGGATGGAATACCTCATTCAATATCCTCACGGTTGTGTTGAACAAACCACTTCGGCGGCATTTCCGCAGCTTTATCTGGCAGATGTTTTTGACATTACATTAGATAGAAAACAAAAAATTCAGAGAAATATAGAAACAGCCATCAGAAAACTCAACACATATCAAAGTGCAGGAGGAGGGATTAGCTATTGGCCGGGCGAGCGCGAGGCAGATGAATGGAGCACGAGTTATGTGGGTCATTTTATGATTGAGGCCAAAAGCAAAGGCTATGCACTTCCTGTAACATTTATAAGTAACTGGTTGAGATTCCAACAAAATGCAGCGAGACAATGGCGACCCAATGTGAGGGCATACAACACAGAGCTCACCCAGGCATACAGGCTTTATACATTGGCACTGGCCGGTCAACCGGAATTGGCAGCTATGAACCGCTTACGCGAAACCAACAACCTCAGTAACGACGCAAAATGGAGATTGGCAGCAGCTTATGCACTGGCAGGACAAGATCGCGTGGCTAATCAACTTGCACAATCTGCTAATATAGATTTCCAACCCAAAAATTATGATTACCACTCCTATGGATCCCCTTTCAGAAACAGGGCTATGGCGTTGGAGACTATGGTATTGATCAATGATGTCAAACAAAGGGAGCTTTCTCTCTCCATTGCGCGAGACCTTTCTTCATCAAGGTGGTACAGCACTCAGGAAACTTCATTTGCATTGATGGCTCTGGCTAAAATGGTTTCCAAAAATGGAGGCAAAGCTCTTGAAGTAAACTACATACAAAATGGAAAAACACATACCATTAAAACACATCAGGCGGTTGCACAACGTGAAATAGGCTTTACCATGGGAGCCAATGAACTTACCCTGAAAAACACAAAAGACAATGTGGTATATGTAAGAGTTATCCAATCAGGCAAGCTTCCTGTGGGTGATGAACTTGCTGAACGCAGAAACCTGAATGTGGTCACAAACTATTTTGACGGGGAAGGAAAAAGAATCGACATAAGCACGCTGCGCCAAGGAACAGAAATAACAGCCCAGATTCGCATTGAAAATACCTCCAATGATTTTGTGGACAATGTAGCCTTATCCCAATTATTTCCGGGTGGCTGGGAAATTGTCAACACCAGTTTTACTGAGTTGGGCGGTGGTGCCTCCGGTGATGTGAGATATACAGACATTCGTGATGATCGGGTTCATTTTTATTTCGATTTAAATCGAAAGGAAACCAAAACTTTTACCGTAAAACTCAATGCTTCCTATCTGGGCAGCTATTACCTTCCGGGCTCACAGGCTGAAGCGATGTATGACAATAATTATTTGGCCAGGAATAAAGGGCAATGGGTTAAGGTGGAGCAATAAATGACTGTTCAAAAAAAGAAAATAAAGGCCTTTTTATATAGACACAAGATTAAAATATCCCTTGGAACCCTACTTTTCCTGGGATGGCTCTTTTGCTTACCCAAACCCCTTTTTGACGACCCAACATCAACTGTGGTTGAAAGCAGGGAAGGCTTTTTACTGGGAGCCCGCATCGCTGAAGACGGTCAATGGCGCTTTCCAAAAACCGATAGTGTACCACATAGGTTTGCGCAAAGTATTCAGTATTTTGAGGATGAATACTTTTACAGACATCCCGGTTTTAACCCCATCTCTATGGGGAA
>DAINOA010000145.1:0-3957 GCA_036735625.1 Planktosalinus sp.
GGGAACCTACAAAAACAGGAACACTGAAACTTTCAGCAACAAGCTGCGTTCGGTTACCGTCTTCTGTTTCGTAATAAAAAAAGTATCTATAACTTCCTGATGGCAAAGAACCTCTTGACTGACCTTCAAATTTAAGACTTATCAGTTTACGTGTGACAAGAATGTGGTTGAGCGTGTTTTCAAAGTTGTCTTCCACATACAGGTTGGTGTCTTTTCCTGCACGGTTAATCACAACACATTCATCAGGTTTTACAACAGTAAACCTTGAGTTGATGATTTTAGGTCTGTTTACATTATCAGTGAATATAATGTTTACAGAACCATCATAACTTGGTTGTATTGCAACAATTTCTACAAAACCCTCCTGTTGAAAGTTAAAATTGATTGAGTTGAACTCACCATATCCAGCTTCAACAAAAGAATTGATTGGTGTGTTGCCATCTCCCCCATAGTTTTGCAAAGGTGCATATTCAGGTATCAATGCACCCCTTTTGTTGCAACCTGAATTTCCACACCCTTCAGGTACAAGGTTTTGATAATCAGGTGAAGGAAAAGTACCTATTTCCCCCCTACCTGTAAAAACACCGTTGATTGACTCAGCAGAAACAATATAAGCTATTTCCCCATAGCTTTTGGAAGCAAGGGGTACATAGTTGGGTTTTAGAAATGATTTATACTCAGTACCTTTTTGGTTCTGAAGTATCATTTCGTTACCCGTATGCGTTATAAATGTGATGTTTTCAGCATAAGTATAAACATTGCCAGGGGTCTGTATTGATGGTGTATCAAGGTTTAGACCTTCTTGAAATGTTGCGACACTTACTTGCGCACCTGCTTCAGCCATTGAATGTATCCTTTAATGCGTTCTTTTTTCTCAACCATTCTCCTTATGTTCATTATCCGTTCTTTTTCTGAACAAGGTCTGAAAAACAACCATACGTTTTCTTTTTTTTTTGAAAAACTCTGTACTTCCATACCGTTATCCAATTGTGAACAGACGATATGCAACCAGTTTTCAAGAACTTTTTTTGCTTCTTTGGGGGTGATGTTGAACTCTTCTGCAAGCTGTTCTGCATAGTCACCCATTGTTTTCTTTATCATATTTCCATAGCTTCAACTTCACCGTTCCATGAAGCAGACCTTAATTTGCATTTGCCGTTGTTTACATTCTCAAAAAACCTGTAATACTTTTCTTTGTTGACTTTGATTAAATATTTCCACTTACCTCCTGCCGACTTCATGTTTCCCGGTGATTCAAACACCATCACAGGTGTTTTCTTCATGTTTGTGGTAGGTAAATACATTTCTGTCTTTGTCAACACTTTTCTGGTTCTTTCAGGGGTGTCAGGAGCGCAATAAGCATTTAACTCCCTTCCGTAAACCCTCAATGATATTTCTTTGTTGTCAATTAAATCATCTGTCATAAGCTCTATAAACCTGTTTAAAAAGTTCATAGATTCAGCACCGTTTCTAAGAGGTTTGGGAAAGTTTTTTCTATCCTGTATTTTTATAAGTGTAAAAGGTGAAACACGGTAAAACCAAGGGGAACACTTGATTCCATACTTAGTTACTTTATGCTGTGTTGACGAGTTTTGTGACCGCTTTTCCATACCTGTGTTGGTTTCTTGAAAAGATTATGTTCCCGTACTGGTTGATAAAGTTCTGTGACAACCTTACAGGAACCCTTGCTTGGTTTATTGCTTTGTTAAACTCAAATTCCACTTTTTGAAGTATTCCCGATGCAAGCTGGTTCCCTTGGTAAAACTGTTTTTGTGTATCCAGTTTCTTCCAATACCATGCACATGCTTCAGCAAGCTGTTCAGTAACCATAGGAAAACCGTCTTCACCTATCTGTGGTCCCCAATATGCGACTTCAAGGGCAAAATCAATATAAGATGTTTCTATCCTGTCACCATAAAACTTAAAAGGTATAAACCTTCCGGAACCTCTCATGGTTGCCTGTTCAACACGGAAAGAAACTGTTGCACGGTCAGGGTTACCTGTGGTGACATAATCAATAGCTTCTGCCAGATAAGGTAAACATAGCGTACCTTCTTTGTCTGTCACTCCGTGGTACTTTTGGTACACATTAGGTAAAAAACCCTTTCTAAGCAGGTTAAAAGCAGCTTCAAGATATGTGTCTTCATCAGGTGTTTCACCAAAGAACAGTTGAGCCTTGCTCATCCCCATAAGCAAAGGTACGTAATCATAAACAGCATTGTTGTCTTGACCCGGTTTTTCAAGACGTGTGTTGTTGAACCTTCTCATATCTGTGGTGTCTGTGTGTTGGGTCTGGTACCTTGGAACCTGTAATACCAACTGCTCCAATCAGAAGTCAACCTTGCAATTATTTCCTGCTCCATACCCGGTAACACAGGAAACCTGTCTTCTCTGGGATTGAACTGACAGCAGGAATACTTGTTTGCATCAAACGGGTTTTCAAGGATACCTTTAAAACTTATGAAAGAAAGTGATTCTGTTGGGGGGTTGAATATAAAACCGTGGACATTTCCATTGTAAAGCCTTTCCTGCACATACGTGCGTTCACGTAAATACCTGCTACGGTATCTGTTATATTTTGCATTTCCTTTTTCTACTTTAAAAGGGTCTTGGTTGTTAACCAAACCAAGATAGCTTTTTGTGATGTATTTAGGTATCACATAATGCAAAACCTTGACATCCCCTGTGTCTTCACAACAAAGCGCAAGTTCTTCACAATCAAGAGGGATACAGTTTATTTCCTGTTCAGCATCCCATACATCACCACGGTAACCCTGTCTCATTCTTTCAGACAACAAGAAGTTACGCATACCCATTACCGTGTCTTGCAACTGTTCCATGCTAAACGGGTAATTGGTAGTGGTTTTCAACCCTGCCTCAAGGTTGTTTTTTACAGCAGATGTAATTCTTTCAAGTGTCCACATGGTTGTAAATATAGGTTTTATTCAAACATAAAAAAACACCCCATCAAAGACAGGGTGCTTAATAAAACATTTATATGAAAGTTGTGTTAATTATACGTTTGCCACAACCCTTGCAAGCATGAAGTTGTCAAGCGTGTCATCGTTTACAATTGATTCTGCAAAGATGTATTTGTCGTTGGTTCCTGCAAGTGTGCCAAAGTACGGAGTTGCAACACCGTGAGCAGAGTTGAGGTTGGTTGCAGTAGATGCGGCAGCACCGTTGGTAAGCGCAAGAATAGAGTTGAAACCTACACTGATACCGTTTGGACGGAGGTTAGGGAACTTGGTTGCTGTGTTGGTAAGCAAGAACTCAGCCCATTCTTGGATAAGGGCTGCACATGAGCTTTCAAGGAAAAAAATGTCGTAACGCATTGTGTCAGACATGTTCGGGTCAAGAGGGTCTTTCCTTCCAGCAGCCCACTCAATGTGAACGTGTGTGTACGCTTCTGAATCAAAAGGGATTTCTTCAAAATCAGGAAGATACGGCTGGTTGTTCCTGTTCTGCATTTTTTCACGGAACTCAAGTTCTTTACCACGGTTGATAGGAGAAACAAGAGGGATTGCAGTAACAGGGGCGAATGTGGTAACAGCAGTTGAAGGAAGGTCGTCAAAACCTACGGCTTTAATGTCTGTAACAAACACAAAGTCACGAAGGACACGGATTTCAAGCAAATCAAGAGTGTCGGCACCAAGTGTACCGCCAGTACCTACTTCAGCATACAAACGGAAGTCGTGGTTTTTACCAGTAGGTTTACGCATTGCCTGATAAAGTTTGAAGAGAAAGTTCCCTGCATTGTCACCGGGTTGCAAAACCACTTGGTATTTTTCAGTCATACCATAGAGGTATTCACCGTTTGAAAACTCAGCAACACGCTCAATTGCCTGAAGACGGAACTCAACTGAAACAATGGTGTTTGCAACAATGGCACCAGCAACAGCCACTTGGGCAGCTTGAGCTTCATCAACTGTCAATACAGGACGTTGAAGTGGTGTA
>DAINOA010000146.1:0-3930 GCA_036735625.1 Planktosalinus sp.
ACCCATATTTACCTGATTCTGGGTGCTTTGTTTATTTGCTCTTTGGTGGTTTCCAATCTTATCTTCCAAAAGTTTTTTTCTTGGGATTTTTTTGGAATCTATACTTTTGAAATTTCAGTAGGCATTCTACCTTATCCCATTACTTTTCTTATAACCGATATTATTTCAGAAGTCTATGGAAAAAAGAAGGCAAACCAGATTGTAACTGCGGGAATTTTTGCTTCGTTTTTTTCGCTTTTAATTGTATTGGCTGCAGATTATGTACCCGCAACCGATTGGTCACCCATTGATGACAGCTTGTTTACTAAAGTTTTTGGTGCCACAGGCATTGCTGTTTTTGCTTCGATGATGGCTTATCTTTTAGCTCAATATATTGACATACAGTTATTTCATTTCTGGAAAAAATTAACCAAAGGTAAAATGCTATGGTTGCGAAATAATTTTTCAACTTTTACCTCTCAGTTTGTGGATACGTTTACTGTACTGGCACTTTTATCGGTATTTGGCAAATTAGACTGGGGGTTGTTTGGCGGACTGTTACTTAGTGGATTTCTTTTTAAGGTGCTTGTTGCAGCGCTTGATACACCTTTATTGTACCTATGCACCCATTTATTAAGAAAAAGATTTAGACTTAAATTTGGTGAAGAACTTAAGCTAAACTAATAAATACTTTTAGTGTAATTCTAAAAAAAGTATTCGTTTTGTTTCCACTAGTCGCGTTTTGTACCTCTTTTTAAATGCACATTATGGGCCATATGTTATTCTGATTTATTTTTTGTAGATTTGCACCTCCAAAATAGCTGCTGCTTTTTAGAGCCAATCAGGCTTGATGATAATTGCCTATCAGTTTTATTGAAAAAACGGTTCCTTTCAGAATAGTTCTGATGAGTAAAGCCATTTTAAGAATTAATAATTTTATATGTTAAAAATTAAAGTACAAGACGGAGAAAACATTGAACGCGCTTTAAAGCGTATGAAAAACAAATTCAGAAACACAAAAGTGCTTCAGAGACTTCGTGAAAATCAGCATTTTACAAAAAAATCTGTTAAAAGAAGAAAAGAGATTCAAAAAGCCGAATACATTCAAGGCTTGAGAGACAGAGAAGAAAATTAAAAAAACACCCCATTATGCACTCGTTTAAGATTTATAACAAAAATATTAAACCCGATGCAGATGAATAGCGAGCGATACTTGATATCGGTTTATTGGATATTACTAAAGTTGAATTTTTAACACCCATCGATAACGACCTGAGTTTTATTGGCGCCAGCTCAGATATGCTGGTGCTTAATGTTACCAACACTTCCAAAGAATACAAAGTGGGCGATGTCATTACCTTTAAAATGAGTTATATGGGTGCACTGGGAGTGATGAATTCAAATTATACTGAAAAGCGTTTGATTGATTAACCAACAGCCAAATCTACCACAACACCCTCACTACTTCGCACATTAAACACCACATCGTTTTTAAAAAGTAAATACTGCCCTTTGATTCCTATTAATACGCCTTCATAATGCGGAGTTTTCTCCAGATTTAATGTGTTTAATTTTGTGGGGTATTGCAGTACCGGGAAATGAATGTGAGTTTCTGAATTTGACGCGATGTAATACTCTTGAGCTTCATCAGGAATGTATTGTTTTAGTGAATCCCTGATTTCAACTAAATCCAAATCCAACACATTGTTAGTAAGCATTTTCCGCCAGTTGGTTTTATCAGAAACGTGGTCTTTTAAGGCAATTTCTGTAATTCCCGCTAGGTAGCGGTTGGGCACTTCCACAATTTCAATGGCTTCATGTGCCCCTTGATCAATCCATCGTGTGGGAATTTGGTTTTTTCTGGTAACCCCCACTTTTACGTTACTGGAATTTGCCAAATAGACAATATGGGGCTGCAATTGCACCTTTTTTTCATACTCCAGGTCACGGTCTTCAATGTCGAGATGTGCTTTGCTCAACTCGGGATTCATAATCCAGTCGCCCGCCTGAGGGATTTTATAGAAACAATCATAGCAAAAACCCTGTCTGAAAATTTTCTTATCAAGCCCACAGGACAAACACTGGTAGCCTGCAAACTGAATTTTCATTTTTTTTCCAAGGACTTGGTTGAGGTTAAGAAAGTCATTCTCAAATACTAAGTAGTATTGAATGGGTTTTGTAAACTCGGTTTGCATTTTGGTTAAGACGCCGTGGTATTGCATTACAAAAAATTAAGTTTAAATTTACAAAGCATTATATCGCACTAAAGATACTTTTTTTATGCCAATCCCTATTGTCAATTCTATAGCTTCCTGGTTTTTAAAGAAACGATTTCATCAAATTGAATTGTTTCTTAAATATCCTAATGAGGTGCAAATGGAGTTGCTCAACAACCTTATCAAAACAGCAAAAAATACAGAGATTGGCACCAAATATGATTTTGCTTCAATAAACAATTATAAGACATTTTGTGAGAGAGTTCCCATTTCAACTTATGAAGAGATGGGACAAAAGATTGAACGCTCCCGTTTGGGTGAAAACAACATATTCTGGCCCACGCCCATTAAATGGTTTGCAAAGTCAAGCGGCACGACTGCAGGAAAAAGTAAATTTATACCTGTAAGTGTAGAGTCACTTGAAGATTGCCACTATGCAGCTAGTAAAGACCTTTTGTGTATGTACTTAAACAACAATCCGGAGTCTCAGTTGTTTGTTGGTAAAGGATTAAGACTTGGTGGAAGTAAAGAGTTATACAAAGACAATGGTACTGTTTATGGTGATTTATCGGCTATTTTAATTGCTAATATGCCTTTTTGGGCAGAATTCAGCAGCACACCAAGCAACGAGGTTTCATTAATGGCAGATTGGGAGACCAAGATGCAAGCCATTGTTAATGAAACTGTTCAGGAAAATGTGACCAGCCTTGCGGGAGTTCCTTCCTGGATGTTGGTTTTACTCAATCAAGTATTGGAGACTACTGGAGAGGATTCACTTTTTAACATCTGGCCCAATCTGGAGGTATATTTTCACGGTGGCGTGAGTTTTGACCCTTATATTGAACAGTATAATAAAATTTTACCCAAAGACAGTTTTCGTTACTATGAAATTTATAATGCTTCAGAAGGTTTTTTTGCCATACAAGACCGTAACAGTATCAAAGAATTATTGCTTATGCTGGATTATGGAATTTTTTATGAGTTTATTCCAATGGACACTTATGGTAAATCTTCAGAAAAAATAATTCCTTTAAACGAGGTTGAAGTTGGAAAAAATTATGCAATAGTTATCACAACCAATGCCGGCTTATGGCGCTATAAAATTGGTGATACCGTAAAATTCACCTCTATTTCTCCTTACCGAATTAAAGTTACCGGAAGAACCAAGCACCATATAAATGTTTTTGGAGAAGAACTTATTATTGAAAATGCCGAAGAGGCGCTGAGAAAAGTCACTAAAGCAACACATTCTGAAATTGTAGATTATACAGTTGCTCCCATATTTATGGAAGGAAGAGAAAAAGGTGCCCACGAGTGGATGATTGAATTTAAGACTCCTCCAGAATCTCTTGAATCTTTTATTGAGCAACTCGACAATGCACTCCAATATGTAAACAGCGATTATGAAGCCAAACGCTTCAACAATACAACCCTGAATCTCCTTAAAGTAATTCCTGCCAGAAAAAATCTTTTTTATGACTGGCTCAAAAAAGAAGACAAACTAGGTGGCCAACATAAAGTCCCCAGATTATCAAACTCCAGAGATTTTTTTGAAGAATTGATTAAATTGAATCATTAAGCTGAAATTACAAGCCGACAAAATGCTTAATTTATAGACAAAAAACATTTTCTAAATTGTTGAATTTTTGGCATTTACATTAACTTCTTCAAAATTCTGCATTTCATCGAGTTTCTATGAATTTCAACTAATAGTTTTGTGAGGTGAATTCTTACA
>DAINOA010000147.1:0-3906 GCA_036735625.1 Planktosalinus sp.
AGGAGAGAGCCACTCATTTGAATGCACAATTGGAACTCATTTCAGAAAAAAACAAGGGTACAAACGTATGCATCATACTCCAAAACTTGTAATTTGTAAAGTTTTAGCTAAAAAGATTACCCAATAAGGTAATCTATTGAGGCAATAGTTTCTGTATATTTAGCTATGGAAAAAGCCCATCCTCATATCTATGTTTCTATTATTGAAGACGACCCATTGATATTGACGTCGCTCAAACAGTTAATTGAAAGCGCAGCGGGATTTAAAGTGGTGAGCAGCTTTCAAACTGCCGATGATGCTTTAAAAAACTTTCCAAAACCGGTGCCCGATGTGTTGCTTCTGGATATTGATTTACCTGGAACCTCGGGCGTAGAGGCACTTCCGAAACTAAATAAACTGCTACCCAAAACCAGTATTTTGATGCTTACGGTAAACGAAAGTTCTGATTTGGTTTTTCAATCGCTTCAAAGTGGTGCTGTGGGGTATTTGTTAAAAGGCAACACGCCTTCAAAATTACTGGAAAACATACGCGAAGTCTATGAAGGCGGCTCACCTATGAGTCCGTCAATTGCACGAAAAGTGATTGGTTCTTTTCAAAATAAAGACCCCTACAAACTATCTGACCGCGAAAAACAAGTCTTGCAGAAACTCTGTAACGGCAGCAATAACAGCAAAATAGCCGAGGAGTTGTTTGTTTCTGTAAACACGGTAAAAGCCCATATCAAAAACATTTACGAAAAAATGCACGTGCATTCTCGTGCTGAGGTAGTCGCAGAGGCACTCAAAAATAAGATGGTATAGCTCTAACCATCTTTCGTATTTCAAAAACAAGCATAACAACTACTCAAACTTACAGCCCATAACCTGTACATTGCCATTGTGGAATATTCCCGGGGTATTTTGAGGTGCCGGATAAGGATAGTTTACCAGCTTTAAATCGGTGATTTGAATGTTATCTCCTCCCAAAATTTTAAAGGCAAACTTGCGTGTAGAAACATCTATTTGTGCATCATTTAGATTTTCAACTCCTTGTGGTGGAGCAACAATCACTTGTGAAGCACCAAAACTATACATCCCATTTAATCCGTTAGGCAATGTGGTGGGCAGGTGGATTAATTTGTTTCCATTCACAGAAAGTACCGGTGCTTGGTTTTCCATCGGGTTGCCACCGGGTGAAAAAGTCCATTGATTGGGGTGTAAAGGAGGAATTGCAGTAAAATATCCTGTTGAGGTGTTTTTTGTCCAATTGATACTACTTGACACCGGGTCTGTACCCACAAAAATGGCCTGATGTTTATTTTGTGCTTTAATGGTTAAAGGAGGAAGACCCAGCGGCGTTGTCCAATTCACTTCTGCAGTTTGTTTGTAAATACCGTCTTTTATGATAACGGTTACTGAATTTTTGTTTTGTCTGAGAGTGTGTGCTTCGTCCAGTGCTTTTTGAATGGTTGCAAAAGGAGCTTCAAGAGTTCCGGGATTGGAATCCAAACCATTTGTAGCAACATAGATTACTTTGGACTTGGGTTTTTCTTCGTCAGCTTCTGAAGGACTGTCAAAAATAGTGGCATCATCCCACCAGTTTTCTTCTTCATTGGGCTCATTCGGACTGCTAATAGCAAATAATATCTGAAAATTTTGAAAGGTATTTCCTTGAAGGGTGATGGTATGTGTCGTTGAAAGTAAACCGTTAAAAACGGGCTCGTTAATATCAATATCTATTTTTCCTTCGGCTTTGGATTGCACTTCAGCAATTATTGCATCAATGTTCATATTCAATATCTCATCGGGGATATTGTATCCCATAGATTTGAGTTGTTCCATCATTTTTGGGTCTGCCATTTTTTTACTTTCTTCCAGAGCTGTGGAACTGGCAATTTGAATAATGGGTTGTCCTTCGGGTTTTAAGCTGGTAATATTTTGGTTTAAACCGGGTCCATAAATACTTCCACTTACTGCGCCTTCAGGAAAGTCAAGTTTACCCAGTTGTTCCTCTATTTCGTCAAGTGAATTTAAAAGGTCATTTAATTGATACAACATTCTGCCGGCATCAACGGCTTCAAAGTAAAAACGTTTGTCGTTTACAGGTATTTTTGCTTTTTGCTGTAATTGTTTGGCAATGGGATCACCCTGTTTAGCATACTTTTCATTGACTTTAGCAAGAGCGGCCACCATATCATCCATCGTTTTATACAATTCGTTTTCGCTCATTGAGCTAACATCCATTCCAGCCATATTTGCAGCAGAGGCCACAAAGTTTAATGCCGTTTTTTTAACACTTCCTCCATATTTTAGAGCTGCGCCAAATAACTTAGCACCATTGTCTGCCAGTTGCATAGCGTTAATACTATTAGATAATGCATCTAATGCGTGCTTGGCAATTGCATAGCCATCTCTTTCAGAAAACCAACCCTCTTTTTGGTCACCATCTTCGGTTCCTGCTTTCACCTTTTCTCGTTGTGCCGGTGGTGGTGGATCTGGGGTGGCGTTACCTCCAATGCGTGAAATATGAGGTGTTGCCTGATACTCTTTCATATAACTTAAATATCCAATCAAGTTATCATTCCAAAATTTTTGTACCGCCTTGAGTTGTTTCATTTTTTCGGTTTCCATTCCGGCTTGTTCCATCACTTGAAAAGCTCTGGGATTGGTATGAATAAATGTGCTAAAATTTGCGGTGAGTGCTCCTAATCCCGATTCGGCTTTTACCATTTCCATGTCTTGACAAAAATTAGGTCCCGGCACATATTTATCCATCATTCCTCTGATGTGAAACGTAGCTTTTTTGTCTTTAACAGAAGTGGTAAATGAGTTAAAAGTATCGTTTTCATCGAGTTTTAATACCCACATGGTTACACCCGATTTTACACGGTTATTTTCCGGACAAGGGTCCATGAAATCTTCTTCAATAACAAGCACAGAAGTACCTTGACTTGTAATTGATTCCAGCAAAGGCAAAGGTATTTTTTGAGCAGCAATGTTATAAATTCCTGTTCCAATAGCACTTTTTGCATTCAATACTTTGAACTCCTGAAAGCCCGCATTGTTCTGAAGATACAGTTCTTCCAAGCCTTCGGGAACACCACCGGGAATTTGTGCAGTCAATAAAACGGAAATAAAAATACAGGAAATTGTAAGTAATTTTTTCATCTCTTGTGGATTGGAAAGTTTGAATACCAAAGCTATGTTTCAACATCAAAAATGTGCTTACCCGTTTGGGTAGTTTTAAATATTACCTGAATGGGTAGTAAATGACTTGACAAACTTGGTTATTTTTAACCCACTTATATCTTAAACAACTCACTATGAAATCTTTGTCAACCTCTCTTCAATTGATAACCAAGTTATCCAATCAGTTGAAATCACTTTTTACCTTGCTCTTTTTGATTGGAGCAATATTTTCAATGCAATCACAAGAAACTGAAGCACCTGCACCCATTCTATTTATTTATGATGCCAGCGGGTCAATGTGGGCTCAAATGGAAGGAAAAACCCGGGTAGAAATTGCCCGTGATGTACTTTCAACTTCGGTCAATAATCTTCCTGCCAATCAAAAAATTGGTTTAATGGCTTATGGTCATCGCAAAAAAGGTGATTGTAGCGATGTTGAACTCATTGCAGGAATAGAAAACACCAGCAAAGAAAAAGTGGTTTCTGCCATAAAGAAAATCAGCCCCATTGGTATGACGCCATTGGCTCAGTCAGCTATTATGGCAATCGATCAATTGCGAAAGTCAAAAACGGCAGCGACCATTATTCTGGTAACAGACGGTATTGAATCCTGTGGTGGTAATATTTGTGATGTTATCGCTGCGGCGAAAAAGGAGGGAATTGATTTTAAATTGCATATCATAGGTTTTGGTTTAAAAGAAGGAGAAACAGAGCAATTGCGCTGTGCTGCTAAAGCCG
>DAINOA010000148.1:0-3742 GCA_036735625.1 Planktosalinus sp.
TACCAAGGTTGCTCCGGTGCCTTCCTTATTCACATTTAATATCAAAGACAAACGCATTGCAGCGTTGTCGGGGATTTCCACTCAGGCAGCTGTAAAAGTAATGGGAACTCGACTTGAGAGTGAAGGACCGTTATTGATTACCCATTGGGGATTAAGCGGCCCGGCGATTTTAAAGCTTTCGGCCTGGGGAGCAAGGGAATTGAATGCGATGGATTATAAATTCATCCTTCAGGTGAATTGGCTTGAGTTTCTAAGTTTTGACGAAACTGTAGAACAACTAAAGGAAATCAAAAATGACCACGCCAAACAAGGGGTATTGAAATTTCCGCATTTTGAATTGCCCAAACGTCTTTGGCAAAGCCTGGTCACCGCCACAGGAATTGACCCAGAAACCAAATGGGCTGAAATCAATAAAAATCAGTTGCAAAATTTGGCCAATCAACTCATTCAAACCCAATTTGAAGTCAATGGAAAAAGCACATTCAAAGAAGAATTTGTCACTGCAGGTGGTGTGGAATTAAAAGAAATCGATTTCAAGACTTTTGAAAGCAAACTGCATAAAAACCTCTACCTGGCAGGCGAAGTCCTTAACATAGATGCCATCACCGGCGGTTTTAACTTTCAGAATTGCTGGACGGGTGGGTTTTTGGTAGCTAAGGCGATTGGTAAAAAATAAATTGCGACCGGAAAAAACAATAAAATTTCCATTTTTAAATAAAACAAGTTCCTGATTCTATTTCACATTTGTTTTATTCCCAAAATTTACCCAAACAGAACAGATAAGTGCCATTACTGTAAGGACTAATGTCAAAGTATTCACCAATTCTGCTCCGGGCAACCAGCCTGTGAATTTTTCAATTAAAAAGGCTATATAACTGCTGGGCATACCCGTTTCTCCCAATTCCCGCAACACCTGATAATGCCAGTCTGTTAAAAAACAATAACCAAACCCATACCAAATCCCTAAAATCCCCCAGGAAAACAACGTGATCAACAAACTGTAAAGATGCAACTTTCGGGTTTTGGGAAACAACCATCCAAAGAGATTGAACACGATGAGTACCGTATGAAAGATATAAAAGAAATAGTTTAAAAATTGAAGCCAAATGGAATCCATAAATCCTTTTGTTTAAAACGGAAAAAAGGTACGCATTTTTCAACACATACCTTTTAAATCACAACACCAATGAGGAAGGAATTCCAATGGTGTTGTTCAGCTAATTAACACACATAACTAAATATGCTTCTTTTATAAGTTTGGAAGTAATACACGGTCTATAACGTGAACCACTCCGTTTGTTGTCTGTACATCCGGTATTACCATATTGGCCTCTGTTCCACCGTTTCCTGCACCGGTAACTGTTAACGTTCCGTTTGTAAAAGCGCCTAAAGTCAATGGGTCTCCTCCAAGAGGTGTAACAGTACCTGCATCAAGTTCGCTGGTAAAACTATCTTCTAATAAAACGTGATTCAACAAAACAGTAGCAACCACCTCCTGTGGTAACTGTCTGATGTCTGCCGGAACGTTGAACGAAAGTCCCAAGGCAGTACCCAGATCTTTAAACGCCTGGTCTGTGGGGGCAAAAACAGTAAAATCAGGGCTGCCGGGTGAGGCTGTTAAAGCTCCGGCTAAATCAGCATAAATGACTGCTTCGACCAAAAATGAAAGTTCCGGGAACGTAAAAACACTCGAGCTCTGCAGCGCAATAGCCGATTGTACAATATCTACACCAGTAGCAATCATGACTTTATCGATCAAGTGAACGGTACCATTGCTCGCAGCAATGTCAGTTGCCAAAATTTTTGAACCGTTGATATACAAGTCATTTCCTCTGCTAATAAAACGTCTGTCTGGTCCCAAAGCTGAGGTTGACATCCCTCCTGCTGCGATGTTATTACTTAACAAGTTTCCGTTTGAAACGTGGTACAATAATGTGCTTGTTAAAAAGGGCTTTTGTAATACTCCTAATGTTTCTTCATTCAATCCCAAACGGGCAAAAGCATCATTGGTGGGTGCAAAAACGGTATAGTCTCCAGATGGGTCATTTGGGTTTGAGTTGCTCAATGCAACGGCAACTCCTCCGGTTACTGCAGCTGCTTCCAGTGTGCTGAAATCGGGGTTTGAAACCGCAATAAAAGCAATAGAAGGCAATTCATCTTCAAAAGCTGACTCTGTTTCACAGGCTGTGAAAGAGATCGTCACCAGTAGTGACAAAAAAAGGTACTTTAATATATTTAGATTTTTCATTGTATTTGATTTTTATAGTTAATTAATTAAAATGAGTAAACAAGGCCGCCATAAAACCCTGTGGATTTACCAATGTTTCTTCCGGCAACATACGTGTTTGCACCGGCTGTCACACCAATTCCACCTGTTATAGGCGCATAAGCATTCAATCCCACACGGGTATAGTTTACTCTCACAGCAGGGAAAAAGCCCACAAAGCCTTCTCCTAAAATATCGACTCCGTCTTTTTCAGAAAGTTGATTTGCGACATAGGCATCAACATAAAATTTTGAAGCTGCATAGCCCAGTTTGAGTTCGGTGATGAGCGCGTGGGGCGAACTATTTCCTTTAAAACTGTATCCGGCTTGACCGGTTGCAAAAAGGCCAAAGTCTGTTTTGAAAGTAGCAATACCCATCATATTAAAACTTGATGATTCATTACCAATCGCAAGAATGGATTGCAGACCTTCATCAGCGCTGTAATCACTAAGTGGTGTTTCCAGACCTATGGCACCAATGAGGTCAATTGTGCTTGAACCGGCATTTAGTGTGTGAAAATTGTATTTGGCATAAATCTTTACATCCTGAATTCCACTTCTTTCGTTTTCAAAACCATTATTGGCAAGGGTAGCTTCACTGGCATTTCCTTCTGTCTCAACATAAGGAAGGTTTAGCACAAGATTAAAGCGGTCTGTGATACCCACTTCCGCGTAAAGCGAAATGCTCGATACAGTTACCTCATTAAAAACGGGCACCCCGTCAACTTCCACAGGAACCAGAAATACCTTGTCATAAGATTCCTGAGAATAAGAAACAGAGACCGCACCTTCACCGGCACTTTTCATAAATCCGCTTACAGGGCTTTGAGCCATCAATAAGACAGGGAATAACAAGCATACGCTTGCAAAAAATTTGATTTTCATTTTCATTTTTTTAAATTTTTAGAATTGTTAGTCATACCCTACTTACGGTAAAAAGATGATGTTGGTTTTACTCCATTAAAAAAAATGAAAAAAACCTTTTGCCAAAGTGCTACGTATTTATATTAAATGCCTGACCAATGTCAGTTTTAAAAATTTATTACGTCAAAAACATCAACTATGACTATATCACTAATAACAAATTTGCTTTGCCTGTTATATTTACTCCCTCTTACACAAACTGAAAGAGTGTTTAAAAGAGAATATGATGCCTCAGGATTTCTGAAAGCAGAGGGCTGGGTTGAAGGATCAACAAAAGAAGGTTATTGGACTTATTATTTCAAGGATGGAAGTCCCAAAAAAAAAGGTCATTATCATAAGGATAAACAGCAAGGATATTGGTATTTTTATTCCCTTGAAAAAAAGCTCTTGAAGGAAGGGCATTTTACTTCTGGCGTTAAAAATGGTTGGTGGACCGTCTATGAAAACAACACCACTACAAAAATGCAATATATTAATGGAAAGCGGGAAGGCTTTGCATTGGTTTATACCAATAAAAAACTTCAGAAGGCATTAAAATTTGTTGAGAACAAAA
>DAINOA010000149.1:0-3637 GCA_036735625.1 Planktosalinus sp.
GCGGTAGCCGTTCAGGGTGACATAAACGCGTTCCTTTTTGTGCTGTGAAGCAATCACCCGCGATACCCACAAATCCTGAGGAAAGCTGTTTGATATTTTCTCCCAGCTACCTCCACCATTGTGTGTAATGTGCAACAAACCATCATCGCTTCCCGCATACAACAACCCAAACTGGAAAGGCGATTCATCAATTGAAGTCAGGGTGCCGTATGCCACATTCCCTTTTTTACCGCCTTGGGTCAAATCGGGCGAAATGGCAATATAATCACCTCCCTGGTTCATAGAGCGCATCAGCTTGTTTCCACCATAATACAAGATATCCTGATTGTGTATGGAAAGTAAAATAGGCGTTTGCCAGTTGAAACGGTATGGAGATTCGCCCAACTCGTGTTTGGGCTGGATGTATGTATAATTATTATTTGCGCGGTCAATCCGGTAATAGTTTCCAAACTGGAATCCGGTGTAAACGATATTGGGATTTCGTTCATCCACTTCGATATACATTCCGTCACCGCCCAAAAGTTCCTGATAGGGGTATTTACCGGTATTTTGCCAATGGGTGGAATAGGTGTAATTACTCGGTCCCACCCAAACCCCATTGTCCTGTGAACCGGCATAAACGTTATAAGGTTTTTGTTTATCCACCTGAAGTGCATAGACTTGTTTTACAGGAGTGGAATTGGCTTTGAGCCAACTCTTGCCATAGTCAAAGGTGATATTGACACCGCCATCATTCCCGTTTACCAGGTGTCCCGGGCGAACCGGGTTTACCCAAAGTGCGTGATGGTCCACATGCACATTGGGTGCATCTATGGCTTCAAATGTTTTGCCTCCGTCGCTTGACATCACCAGCGGCACCCCAAGAATATAAATGACATCGGGATTGTACTGCGCTACACGTATTTCGCCAAAATAATACCCATAAGAATAATAAATATCATCCAGAAAATCATCGTGGGTTCGTTTCCAGGTTTTTCCGCCGTCTGTGGTTTTATAGACCTCAGCACCAATAACGGGTGTGTCAAACAGCATGGCATTGGCATCTTCCAGGTATTTGGCAAGATCTTCGGGTTTAACGGTGCCGCCGCTCACCATTTGTTTTACGTTTTCGGCACGGTATTTTTCCTGAAAATTGTTTTCACGTAAAAAACGATTCAAGGTACTGTTCTCCAATGCCATAAATTGTGCAACCGTCATATTCTTAAAATCGTCTTTGGTAAGGATGCCATTGGGTTGGGAACGTGTTGAAGCCGGCCTCAGGTCCTGATTGTCTAAAAATGCATAAACGGTATTGGCATCATAAACGGCCAGGCCAATGCGCCCCACGCCTTTTCCGGTTGGGAAACCACTACCCTCCACCGAAATTTTTGTCCAGGTATTCCCGGCATCGGTACTTTTAAAAATGTCTGACCCTTCACCGCTACCCTCAAAATGCCAGGCCTTGCGGTCTTTTTGCCAGGAAGTGGCATACATCACATTGAAGTTGTTGGGGTCGGCTTCCAGGTCGATAACACCGGTTTCCTCGTTGATATAAAGGGTTTTGTTCCAGGTTTTTCCGCCATCGGTGGTTTTGTAGATACCGCGCATTTCGTTTGGCGAATACAAATGGCCAATCACCGCTGCCAGTACCTCATCAGGGTTATTTGGATTGATGATGATGCGCCCAAAGTGATGGGAATCGTGCAAGCCCATATTTTGCCAGGTCTCTCCTTTATCTGTCGATTTTAAAATCCCAATCCCTGAATAGGAAGAGCGCGAAGCATTGTTTTCACCGGTGCCGGCCCAAATGGTTCCGTTTTTCCAGTCCACGGCAATATCCCCCAGATTTTGAGTGGGCGCATTGTCCATCAAGGGTGTAAAACTGGTTCCGTTGTTTTTGGTATGCCAAAGTCCGCCACTGGCATAGGCCACATAAAACTCGCTGGGGTCATTGGGGTTAACATCAAGATCGACCACACGACCACTCATCACGGTGGGGCCAATGTTGGTAAAGGATATATTTTTAACTAATGAACTTTTAGTTAGGTTTTCTTTCTGCCCCAGTGCTTGTTGTAATTCAGCAGCTGAAGTCGCTTCGGGTTGAGAAAAGGAAGAAGTAATATAGATAAGGGTGAAGATGATTGAGAATGTGAGTTTCATTTTTATTGATTTTTTAGAAAGTTGAAAGTACGAAATTGCCCTTTGGTTTCAAAATTATTTTTTTAGATTCCTAAGGTTCTGTTTTTTCGATTGAATAGCTTTGTGTAACTTTGTTTTTTCCGCTTTAAGCGGAAGGAGTAAACTGAAATAGGAACTTTTAGATAATAAGATTCCTCCCGATAGCTATCGGGACGGGAATGTGTAGTATGAAATACGAAACAATAAACAACGCCCTCTACATCAAGAACCGCAAAAACTTTATGGCGCAAATGGAGCCCAAAAGTATTGCAGTGTTTAATTCAAACGATATTTACCCCATAAGTGCAGACAGTACCATGCCGTTTCAACAGCATCGGGATATACTTTATTTAAGTGGTGTGGATCAGGAAGAAAGTGTGTTGGTGCTATTTCCCGATGCTCCGGACCCAAAAAACCGGGAGGTATTATTCCTTAAAGAAACTAACGACCATATCGCCGTTTGGGAAGGCGAAAAACTCACTAAAGACCGTGCTTTTGAAGTGAGCGGCATTAAAACCGTTTACTGGCTTCAGGAGTTTGACAAGGTGTTTTTTGAGTTAATGACTCAGGCAGAAACCATCTATTTCAACACCAACGAGCATTACCGTCAGGCGGTGGAAACCCAAACTCGCGAAGACCGTTTTATTGCAAAAACCAAAGAACAATTTCCGGCACACCGCTGGGCAAAAAGCAATCCGATTCTGCAAAGATTACGCAGTGTCAAAGACCCCATCGAGCTTGAGTTGATGCAAAAAGCTTGTGATATTACTGAAAAAGGCTTTCGCAGGATATTGAAATTTGTAAAACCCGGTGTGATGGAATACAATCTGGAAGCCGAGTTTATACACGAATTTTTAAACAACCGCTCCCGCGGATTTGCTTATACCCCCATTATCGCCAGCGGCAACAACGCCAATGTGTTGCACTACATTGAAAATAATCAAGAGTGCAAAGCCGGTGATTTAATTTTGATGGATATGGGTGCAGAATATGCCAACTACAGCAGTGATATGAGTAGAACTATTCCGGTTTCAGGGAAATTTACTAAGCGACAAAAAGAAGTTTATAATGCTGTGCTTCGTGTGAAAAATGAAGCCACAAAATTGTTAATTCCCGGAACAATCTGGAAGGAATACCACCTGGAAGTGGGTAAAATCATGACTTCAGAATTACTCGGTTTGGGATTACTCGACAAAGCCGATGTAAAAAACGAAAACCCGGAATGGCCGGCCTATAAAAAATACTTTATGCACGGTACCTCGCACCACATTGGCCTCGACACACACGACTATGGCATCCTTTGGGAACCCATGCAGCCCAATATGGTTTTCACCGTCGAACCCGGAATTTACATCCCTGCGGAAGGTTTTGGAATCCGTTTGGAGGATGATGTGGTTATTCAGGAAAAGGGCGAACCCTTTAACATGATGCGCAACATCCCTATTGAAGCTGAGGAGATTGAGGAATTGATGAATCTTTA
>DAINOA010000150.1:0-2396 GCA_036735625.1 Planktosalinus sp.
TTTGATCTGGTAAAATCCAAAATAGAGGCGCGCGACAACGCCCTTCATTTAGATTGTTGCTTTCAACCGGTGGGAACTGATAAAGCTATCATTTACAAACAGGGGTTCAGGGAAGAGACAGATTATACATTTTTAGTGGATCTATTTGGAAAGGATAATCTCTTTCATATTACTCGTGATGAAATGTATCATATGTTCAGCAATGTTTTTTCCATTGCTCCCAATGTGGTTGTTTCTGAACGAAATTTTATCAGATTAAATAACTGGCTTCGCGAAAATAACTTTACAGTCGAAGAAATTCCTTATGCAGAAATTGCCAAACAAGAAGGCCTTTTAAGATGCAGCACCTTGCCTTTAATTAGAGATTAATGTAAACTTTTTTTATTTTTTTCGACTATAAGCGCTATTAATAAAAATATACCGTTTTATGAAAAAAATTGTTGGATTTCTTTTTTTACTTTTTATCTTTTTTGAAGGATTTTCTCAGGGAAAAATAGATGGATTTTACAGAGGCTCCGGAAATGCTACTACTGTTTTGGGTTTAGGTTATGAGGACACTCCCAATTACTTTGTTGGAACAGAAAGATCAGATATTGGCAGAACACTCTTTTTTGGATCTTCGTTTATAGCTTACGGTATTACGTCAAATTTTGATATAAACGCCTCACTGCCATTCTTTGTAAGCAATGAAAAGCTAAGAGTTCAGGATATTACATTATTTTTAAAATACCGTGTTTATCAAATTAAATTTGAAAACAGTAATCTAGAAATTAGCTCAGCATTGGGATTTTCTACTCCGGTGAGTGATTATGAAACAGGCGGTTTGAATGATATCGGGCAGAAAGCAACCATACTAGACACCCGTGGGATGATTCATTACCAGTGGAACACAGGCTTGTTTTTAACATTACAGAGTGGCTATTCATTTAAATTTAAAGAAGTTCCAGAGAGTTTTCCACTCACTTTTAAAGCAGGGCGGGCAATGTCAAATTGGTATTATGATGTGTGGTATGATTACCAAAAATCCTCAGGTGGAATTGATTACAGAGGAACCCCAGCACCACAAAACTTTAAAGAAATAGGTGTTGATTACCATAAAGTTGGGGGTACTCTATACCGTTCTTTTGGTGAAGATTTTGGTGTTTATGCAAGTTTTTCTTATACAATTTCAGGAAGAAATGTTTTTCAGGGAGCTGGTTATGGTATTGGTTTTGTCTATAATTTTTCTTTGAAGTAGATTTTGTTTTTGTTTAAGAAAAATTGAAGAACATTTCCCTATTTTTGCACCCAAAACTATCACTTGCTATGCAACAAGCTACAAACACTATATTGATGATACGCCCGGCAGCGTTTCGATTGAATGAGGAAACGGCTGTGAATAATTACTATCAAACCTCCTCAGATAATCTAAACTTTAAAGATGTCAACAAGCTGGCACAAGATGAATTTGATACAATGGTTCAAAAACTTAAGGATGCCGGAGTAAAGGTTGTGTTGTTTAACGATGATGGTTCTCAAGATACTCCAGATTCTGTTTTTCCAAATAATTGGGTATCTTTTCACAAAAACGGTGACATAGCACTTTATCCCATGTTTGCTGAAAACCGAAGAAGAGAACGAAGAGAAGAGGTGGTTTTACAACTTGAAAAGGAAGGATACAAGATTAAAAATATTGTTGATTATTCTCAAGCTGAAGAGGAAGACCTTTTTCTTGAAGGCACCGGAAGTCTCGTTCTGGATCGTGAAAACAGAAAGGCTTATTGCGCACTTTCGCCTAGAGCTGATGAAGAATTGCTCATTGAGTTTTGTGAGGATTTTGAATACACACCGGTTATTTTTACGGCTTATCAAACCGTTGAGAGCAAACGACTTCCCATCTATCACACCAACGTGATGATGTGTATTGCAAAAGACTTTGCCGTGATTTGCCTGGACTGTATTGACGATAAAAAGGAACGTAAAAATGTTCTAAAACATTTAAAAGATGATGGTAAAGTAATTATTTCTATTTCTGAGGAACAAGTCAACCACTTTGCAGGTAATATGCTCGAAGTTTCAGACTCAAAAGGAAATTCTATTACTGTAATGTCACAATCAGCTTTTGAGAGCTTAACAGTTCAACAAAGAGCGAGTATTGAAAAATACAGTAAAATACTAAGTAGCAGCCTTACAACAATTGAAACCTTGGGAGGCGGAAGCGCCCGTTGTATGATGGCTGAAGTGTTTTTGCCTAAAGAATAAAGCATTTTGCTTGTGCCAATTTAAATCATGCCGGTTTAAAATTAACGATATTTCGAATCATTCCGTCAAAAATAAAATAGTGAAAAGGAAGAACACAGTACCAATAAAGGCGACCCCACAAGCCTTTGGGGCGGAAAGTTGCTGTCTGCTTTAAA
>DAINOA010000150.1:2406-3596 GCA_036735625.1 Planktosalinus sp.
ACCTTGGGAGGCGGAAGCGCCCGTTGTATGATGGCTGAAGTGTTTTTGCCAAAAGCTTAAGGGTTTGAGTTTGTAGAGTCCTAAAATTAATTCAGCACAAAAAAAACTACATTTTACATTACTTTTTGCGCTTATAACTAACAATATTACGAATCATCCCACCAAAAATAAAATAGTGAAACGGCAAAACACTATACCAATACAAACGACCCCATAAACCTTTGGGGCGGAAAGTTGCTGTCTGCTTTAAAACACCCTCACTGTTTATTTCAAATTCCAACCAAGCCTCACCCGGCAGTTTCATCTCGGCGTAAAGTAACAAACGCTTTTCATCTTTATCTGCATAAAGCACTCGCCAAAAGTCTAAAGAATCACCTGGAAAAATTTTATCGGGATGTGTACGGCCGCGGCGCAAACCTACCCCGCCAGCCAATAAATCCATATAACCTCTTAGTTTCCATAACCCGTTTCCATAGTACCAGCCCCGTTTACCACCAATAGACCAGATGTTTTCCAAAGCTTGTTTTTCATCGGTTGTTTTTATGGTTTTTACATCCTTCAAGCATCCATATTTTGGCACCTGAATTTGCTTTTTTAGCGTGTTGAATCTACCCGAAATAAGTGCATCTTTCCAGCTGGAAACCACCCCGTTTTGTTCTATTTTCTGAAAGGCCTTTTCTATGGCTTCTTCATAAGTAATGGGTTTTATACCTAAAATTTCTTGCAATTTATTGTCTTTAGCAATCACCTCAGTTTTCATGCTTTCCACAAGATTTACAGCTAACGAATAGGTGGTAGAGGTCACAAAATACAACCAGTAAGAAGAAAGTCGGGGGGTCATTACCGGTACAGAGAGTATCCATAACCTTAGTTTTCTCACTCTTGAGTATCGTAGTAACATTTCTTTATAGGTAAGTACATCTGGACCGCCAATGTCAAAAGATTGGTCATAACATTGCTCGTTTTTAATCACCCCGGTGAGCAAGGCAATCACATCTCTTATAGCAATGGGCTGAGTTCGGGTATCAAGCCATTTTGGAGCGACCATAATGGGGAGTTTTTCACACAAATCCCTGATGATTTCAAAAGAGGAACTCCCGCTGCCCACAACGATTCCGGCTCGAAGAACTGTCAATTTGAAGTTTCCTTTAAATAAAATTTCTTCCACTTTTTTTCGTGACGAAAGGTGT
>DAINOA010000151.1:0-3526 GCA_036735625.1 Planktosalinus sp.
TAAAAAACAAACACTATGCAGTTGATATCGTTGTTGCAGAAAACACCCCTGTAAAAGCAACTGCAGATGGAACAGTTATTTTTGCTGAATGGACAGCACAAACCGGCTTTGTAATCATTATTGAACATCAAAACAATTTAATCTCTGTGTATAAGCACAATTCAAAATTGATAAAACAACAAGGCGATTTGGTGAAAGCAGGAGAGGTAATCGCAAGTGCTGGTTCTACCGGAGAATTATCAACCGGCTCACACCTTCATTTTGAACTCTGGAGCAATGGCTATCCCATTAACCCAACAAATTTTATTGATTTTGATTAAAATGTTTTAAAGTAAACATCACAATCACTGCCTAAATAATTCAATATGTCGCTTAAATCATTTGCAGCAAAACTATTTGCAAACTATATCAAACATAAGACCTACAAATGGGCTGCAAATCCGATTGAGTCTCAACAAAATGTCTTTAAGGAATTAGTCTCCAAGGCGTCAAAAACGGTTTTTGGTAAAGACCATCAATTTGACACAATCCATTCATATGAAGATTTTCAAAAACGTGTTCCCATAAGGGATTATGAAGAGTTGAAACCCTATGTTGACAGAGTCGTGGCAGGCGAAGCAGATGTTCTATGGCCAGGCAAACCGATTTATTTTGCAAAAACGTCAGGAACCACATCGGGTGCAAAATACATTCCGCTTACCAAAGAATCTATGCCCAATCACATTGAAGCAGCCCGAAATGCAATACTTCTCTATATCGCTGAATCTGGAAATGCCGGTTTTGTTGACGGCAAAATGATTTTCCTGCAGGGAAGCCCTGAGATGGAAGAAAAAAATGGCATTAAAGTGGGACGGCTCTCAGGCATTGCAGCACATTATGTGCCGGCATACCTTCAAAAAAACCGACTCCCCAGTTGGGAAACCAATTGCATAGACGACTGGGAAACAAAAGTAGATGCCATTGTTGAAGAAACTAGGAGTAAGAATATGACTGTTATCAGCGGGATTCCTTCCTGGGTACAAATGTATTTTGAACGCTTACAGGAAAAAACCGGAAAAAAGGTGGGAGACCTTTTTCCAAAATTCAACCTGTTTATTTACGGCGGCGTAAACTATGAGCCTTATCGCGCAAAATTTGAAAACCTCATTGGAAGAAAAGTCGATAGCATCGAGCTTTTTCCGGCATCAGAAGGATTTTTTGCCTATCAGGACAAACAGAATACAAAAGGAATGCTCCTTTTACTCAATGCCGGTATTTTTTATGAATTCATCAAAAGCGACGAATTTTTCTCTGAAAACCCCAAGAGATTGACCATTGGTGAAGTGGAAAAAGGCATTAACTATGTCCTCATCATTTCATCAAATGCTGGGTTGTGGGGATATAATATTGGCGACACAATTCAATTTACCTCTTTAAAACCTTATCGGGTAATCGTTTCCGGTAGAATCAAGCATTTTATTTCGGCATTTGGCGAGCATGTTATTGCTAAAGAAGTGGAATCTGCCTTGCAGGAAGCGGCAACTGCATTTCCCGAAGTGAGAATTAATGAGTTTACAGTGGCTCCAAACATAACTCCAGAGGAGAGCGGTCTCCCTTATCATCAGTGGTTTATAGAATTTGAAAACGCTCCAGATGATTTAAACGCTTTCGCGAAAGCGATTGATGAAGCATTGCAAAAGCAAAACAGCTATTATGAAGATTTGATTAAAGGAAAAATACTAAAAATAGTACAAATAGTTGCGGTTAAAAAGCACAGCTTTAATGAATATATGAAAACCCAGGGAAAACTGGGAGGTCAAAACAAGTTGCCAAGGTTATCAAACGACCGAAAAATTGCTGAAACGCTTTTAAAGTTAAATAGCCAATAAACCCTATATTTGCGGAAATTTATGACAAAAATTACCACACATAGCAGGACCAGAGCACAGGAAAGTTCAAATGCCATAGAACGAATGTATATAACCATGCGCCATTTGTTTAACAGAGGTTTTTATAAGCCCATGGGCGTTTCCGGGGAAACCCTTAGAGAAGCACTGCTCACTTTAAGGCCTGAAATTTATGGCTCAATAGCAGAAGACAAACTAGAGCTTCAGGGGCTGCTTTATGTGATAGAACGACTTCCCAATGGTATTGAAGAGTGTCGCTACATCAACTTGACAAGCGATGAAGGCTACTCAAAATCACATTTTAAAGTCATCATTCCGCCTAAGCGAAGAAGAAATTGCTATCGCATCGACGACGAGCAAATGAATATCGAAATCACCCGCGGCCGGTCAGAAATTTATGATATACTAACACATCTTACCTTTTTGTATATTGAATCGCATAAAATTATTAAAAGAGTTGTCATCGACGACAATGGTGCTGTGACTCGCGACTGGAAAAAACTTGAAGAAGCCGTTACTAAAAACACTGAGTTAACTGAAAAAGACAAGGAGGTTGCGGTGACTCACACTGCCAACATTTTAGGCAGAACCTTTGCTGAGGTGAGTGCTATTTATCCGCTGTTTGCAACCAAAGAAAATCCAAACCGTTTTCTGAATATCATATACCACCTTGGTAAAGTGGCGATGCAGGAGGTTGTGGATGACAACAAGCGGGTTATCACCTTTAGCCCGGTATTGAGAGAGCGACTGGGACACCATATTCATGGAGAAATCTGGGCAAACACTATTAAAAAAGCCCTTCATTTAAAAGGTCTTCTGGAACGACCCATTCACATCATTAGTGCCAATATGCACAGTGTGATGAACACCCTTTTTGCACCCCAAGCGTTAAAAAATGAACTCAAAAAAGCAACGTCTTTACAAGTTTTTGAACAATTGAGCAACAATGAAAACGTCCTACTAAGAAATAAGGTTGAAAAACTCGCTAAAGAATGCGGCATGCTCTTTATTGAAGACAGCAGCGGTACAAACATCGATGTACAGATTTTTGACGCAACCCAAATTGATTGTTCGCATCTAATTGAAGATGCTAAGTCATCAACAGACGAAGATCAAGCACCTGTTATTATCGTAATGGACTATGCTTTTGGAGAGCAGGCCTATGAAACCATGGACGAATTGCTAAAACCCTATATTTGTGAAAACAAGAAAACCCACTTTTTAAACGTAAAATCCATTTCCATTATGGGAAAAGCAGGAATTCTTGAAGGAGGAAAAGGAGACTTAATGATTCCTAATGCCCATTTATTTGAAGGGACTGCAGATAATTACCCTTTTAAAAATCAATTAAAAAAAGCCCAATTTGAAGGTCATAGTCTTAAAGTTTTTGAGGGAAGTATGATATCCGTTTTAGGAACCTCGCTTCAAAACAAAGACATATTGAAATTTTTTCACGACTCCACTTGGAACGTTATTGGGCTGGAAATGGAAGGAGCACATTATCAAAAAGCAATACAAGCAGCTTCAAAAATTAGAGGAAGTATTAGAAACAAGGTAGAAGTAAGATACGCCTACTACGCTTCAGACAACCCGTTAGAAACCGGAAGCACCCTGGCCTCCGGCGGATTGGGCATGACCGG
>DAINOA010000152.1:0-3410 GCA_036735625.1 Planktosalinus sp.
GAGCATTAAAATAAAACCAATGCTTACCAATAAAATATCCATCCTTTTTACTCTTTTATAATACGTAAGTCGAAGATACTGTTTTTTGTTACAAAAATGTTTTCCTCAATTTCCCTTAAAAAATTGTACTTTTCGTCAAACTTTCAGGCGAAATGAAATTGTTTTTCTTTTTAGTATTTCTTGTGGCTCTTATGTGTTCTTGTGATTCGGTTTTAAACCAAAAAAAAACCTCCCAAGAATTTTTCGAAGATGAACTCAAGACCATCAACTGGAAGGAGGTGGATACCTACCCGCTTTTTTCTAATTGTGATGAAAGTGATTCTAAGACCAATCAGCAACGGTGCTTTGAAACCACCTTACACAATCACTTAAAAAAATTCATTCAAACTCAAGAACTGGTAAGCAGCGTTTTAATCGATGATACGCTTTTGATTCACCTTAGTATATCAAAAAACAGCGAAATTTTTATCACAGAAATTACAGGAGATTCCCTAACGTTTAACACATTCCCTGAGTTGCAAAGCCAGCTTTATGAAAGCATGTCGTCTTTGCCCAAAGTGGAGCCTGCTTTAAAAAGAAGTGTTCCGGTAAATACAGCATTTGTTCTTCCTTTGGTGATAAAAACTGAGTAACCTTATAAAATAAATTTATACCCCAGAGTAACATCTACTGAAAACTCGTCGTTAGTATCAAGCCCCGGTGAGACCAGATCATTCAATCCGAAAGTCAAATAACCATTTCCTAACTTATAATCCATTCCAAGTCCTAATGCTATGGGGGCATTCAATGAAGTTTTTGACAATTCCTCCAGGCCTTCAATATTATCTTCAGCCAACTTACTAAAGGTTAAGGTGAAAAATTTCGCTTGCGCGAAAACAGATAGCCGTTCATTGTGAATAAATTTAAACCTGTAATTCAAAGCAAATTGTGAGAAGGTCAAGTCATAATCTTCTGCTTCAAATGATTGGCGAAACTGCAAAACAATAGCATGCCTTTTCAAAACCACATTGTCTGTAATTTCAAACTCTACACCCAGTAAGGGTGCAAATACATTCTCTGGGTTTGTGGTTGAATTGTTGTTGGAAAATCCACCAAAAGCACCCAATCGGGTTTCCAAATCAACACTATTGCTGCGCTCAACATAATTTGTGTCTGCTAACTTATTGTATTTGTTAAAGTAAGACCGCAAACCCACCAGCGTCAAGTTGGTTTTTGAAACATCAACCGGATAATCTGCTGTGAGTTGATTTAATGTTTGTTTATATTCTTCCTGATACTTACCGTCAACACGGGTGTTTTTCAGTTCGATTATATCATTCCCTTTTTTAGCGAAATAACGATACTCATTGTCGATGACATTCCACAGCAAGGTCAAAGGTCCTTCTACTTCAGTTTGAAGAGAATAGCTGTTCCCGTTAACAGTATAGCTTTCCTGACCAAAAGTGGTTGCAACAAAAAGAAAAACAAAAACGATGAATAAATTTCTGAAGGTTTTCATAGGGCATAATTTTAGCTAAGGTAAAAAATAAATCGATTTAAAAACTATTTTTTAAAGCTTCTCCCCTTCCATTCGTAATTTCCAAAAATTGCCTTCAAAGCAATATAAACCGTTAAAACAGGATACAAAAAAGCCATCAATCGCAGATAAACCCAGTGAATTTCTTTATTAAAAAAAGCATTTAATTGATAGACAAAAAGCTCATCAATACCCCATTTCAGTATTATGAGCATCAAAAAAAACTCCCCGCTTTCAGATTGAAAAAGCTTCCAAAAAGCAAGTAATAAAGCAACATTAGCTGCAAACACCACAATGCCTGTAAATTTACTGAACACACTTTTATACCCCGAGGTTTTTGCTGCCCAACGCACCCTTTGATGCACAACAGCAGACCAGTTTTGTTCAGTTTTTGTGTAAACAACTTGTGCTTTGTTTTTAAGAAAATGGACTTCTCCCGGGAAAGCAGATTGCATCTTTTCCAGTAAAAATAGATCATCGCCGCTTGCTATATGGTCATTCCCTTTAAAACCATTGACCATCTCAAAAGCTAATTTTTCATAAGCCAGATGCGCGCCATTACACATTATGGGGGTTTTTAATCCAAAAGAACCCATCGTCACCCCCGCCAGAGTAAGACTTTCCAAAAATTGATAATGACTAATAAAAAAGCGATTTTCAGGAAGTGCTAAAACGGGTCCGGCAATCATTTTGGTTGGGGTGTTTTGTATAAACAAATTCAGGTTGTTGAAGAGATTTTCGGGAAGGGTACAATCGGCATCAGTGGTGAAAATCCAGTCATTCTTTGCTTTGGAAACAGCCAGTGTGATGGCGTCTTTTTTTGGCGAAACTGTTTTTCGTTCATTATCAATTATGGTCCAGCCTGAAGGTTTTCTTTTCAAAATAAATTGCTGAATCATAACCACCGAAGCATCTTCTGAGGCGTCATTTACAAATAAAACTTCGATTAGTTTTTCAGGATAGTTCAATTTTGAAATGGATTGCATCAATGCCGTAAGGTTTTCAGACTCGTTGCGAAACGGTACAATAAATGTAAATGTGGTTTTTGGTTTTACTTTTTGAGCATTAAATGTATTTAGCCGAAAGAATCCAATACTAAAAGCAATCATCAAAGTCACATAAAGACCAATCGATATGATGAGAAACCAAATCATTTTGTCACCGGTTTTGTAAATTTATTTGTGTCAAACGAAAGCACAAACCAGGACCCCACTATAGCAGGTAACATAGCATTCAAAAGCCACATAATGAATGCTATTAAAATAACAATTTGTGCCGGAATTGCATTAAAAACCAAAACCGCAACGCCGCCTTTCACAGCAAAATCAAAAAGCTGCAAGACCGGTAACGCACTGCTAAGCAAATACATCGTAAAAACCAATGGCAAAACGGAAACCAAGGAAACGGGCGTTAACAAAGAAAGTAAAAAACAAAACTGAAACGAGAAAAACACATAACGCAAAAAACTGAAAGTGAAGACTTTTAATTGGTCACTTGTTGGGATGCTTTTAATGAAATCGGTTATTTTTTGGAGGGAAAATCCTTTGATTTTTAAATTTCTAAAGGTAGTCCAACGCCTTCCGGCAAAAAGAAAAAGCAATCCCAACCCCACAAAAAGCAAATACAGTAATACCCATTGAGGGAAATTCCATTTTATAAAGAAAAACAGTCCCACAATTCCGAAAACCAAAGTTGCGCACAATTGAGCCATATTGCCCAAAAAGTTTAAAAAAACGACTTTTTTTGCCTGTTTTTTATCAAAAAAGAGTGTTTTTGCTCCATATTCGCCCATTTTAAAAGGCGTAAAAATTGATGAAGTATGCGCCGTTAAAACCTGTTTAGTGCTCTCGGAAAAGGAACTATTTTTTAATTTTTTTGTAAGAACCTGCCATTT
>DAINOA010000153.1:0-3389 GCA_036735625.1 Planktosalinus sp.
CGGCAATTCCGGCTTTGGCAATGGTGGCAATCATATCGGGTCTGCCACCGGTAACTCCGCTGCTTTGATTGGGTTGTTGTAAGCTGTGTGTGACATCGAGCACTGTGGGTGCAAACTCCCTCATTGTGGGTATGCCTCTAAAGTCAACAATCATATCTTGATAACCAAACATCGTCCCTCGGTCTGTGACCATCACTTGGGGGTTGCCACAATCGGTTACTTTGGTGACGGCGTGTTTCATGCTTTCGGGGCTCATAAACTGGCCTTTCTTGAGGTTAACCACTTTACCGGTGTTTGCTGCTGCAACAACCAAATCAGTCTGGCGAACCAGAAATGCAGGGATTTGAAGCACGTCAACATATTCAGCAGCCATTGCGGCATCGCTCACTTCGTGGATGTCTGTCACTGTCGGTATGTCAAATGTTTCAGATACCTTTTTGAGAATCTTCAAAGCCTTTTCATCACCTATACCTGTAAAACTGTCAATGCGGCTGCGGTTGGCTTTTTTAAAACTGCCTTTAAATATATATGGTATTTCAAGTTTGTCTGTAATTTTTACAACTTGATCGGCTATTCGCATTGCCATTTCTTCACTTTCAATGGCACAGGGCCCGGCAAGTAAAAAGAAATTATTGGATTGGGTGTGTTTTATTTTGGGTATTAACTGAAGGTTCATAATCGTTTCATTAGGCAGCAAAGTTAATCATTTTTAGAACGATTTATTAGATGAAAACTATTTGACTGAAAATTAACACAATGAATTTTAAATACAAGCAATAAAACTTTGAAAATTAACCGTACCTTTGCACGCTCAAAAAAAGGAGCTTTTTTATGTCAAAAATTAAAAACATCGCTATTATTGCCCACGTTGACCACGGTAAGACCACTTTGGTTGACAAAATTATGTACCACTGTAACCTTTTTCGTAGCAACGAAAACACAGGTGACCTGATTCTTGATAATAATGATTTGGAACGTGAACGTGGTATCACTATCACTTCAAAAAACGTATCTGTAGTTTACAAAGACACTAAAATTAACATCATTGCTACCCCCGGTCTCGCCGACTTTGGCGGTGAAGTGGAGCGTGTTTTAAACATGGCAGACGGTGTGCTTTTGCTTGTTGACGCTTTTGAAGGACCCATGCCACAAACGCGCTTTGTGTTACAAAAAGCTTTAAACCTGGGTTTAAAACCATGTGTGGTAATCAACAAGGTGGATAAAGAAAACTGTACGCCCGAAGAAGTACACGAAGCGGTTTTTGACCTGATGTTTGAACTGGGTGCAGAAGAGTGGCAGTTGGACTTTCCATCTGTTTACGGGTCGGCAAAACACAACTGGATGAGTGACGATTGGAGAAAACCTACCCAAAATATAGAACCCCTTCTTGATATGGTGCTTGAACATATTCCCTCTCCAAAAATTGAAGAAGGAACAATACAAATGTTAATCACTTCGCTGGATTTCTCTTCTTTTACAGGAAGAATCGCCATTGGGCGTCTGCAACGAGGTACTTTAAAAGAAGGAATGCCCATTTCACTCGTAAAAAGGGACGGAAGTAGGGTAAAATCAAGAATCAAGGAACTTCACACCTTTGAAGGTCTTGGAAGAAAAAAAGTCACTGAAGTTTTTGCAGGTGACATTTGTGCTCTTGTTGGACTTGAAGGCTTTGACATTGGTGATACTGTAGCCGATTTTGAAAATCCTGAGGGATTGAAAACCATTGCTATTGATGAGCCCACAATGAGTATGTTGTTTACCATTAACGACTCTCCCTTCTTTGGTAAAGACGGAAAGTTTGTGACATCAAGACACATCAAGGAGCGTCTAGAACGCGAATTGGAAAAAAACCTGGCACTACGCATGCAACCCACTGATAGTGCAGATAAATTTATGGTTTTTGGTCGTGGGGTATTACACCTTTCGGTGTTGATTGAAACGATGCGTCGTGAGGGTTATGAAGTTCAAATTGGACAACCTCAGGTAATTATTAAAGAAATTGACGGCGCAAAATGTGAGCCGGTTGAAGAATTGACCATCGATTTACCTGAAGAAGTTTCAGGTAGAGCCATTGATATGGTGACCATCCGTAAAGGAGAAATGCTGAGTATGGAAGGTAAAGGCGAGCGTATGATTTGTAAATTTCAAATTCCTTCAAGAGGAATTATAGGTTTGCGTAATCAGCTGCTTACAGCGACTGCCGGTGAAGCGATCATGACCCACCGTTTTCTGGAATACCAACCATTCAAAGGTGGAATTCCTGAGCGTCAAAATGGTTCGTTGATTTCTATGGAAAACGGAAAAGCAATTCCTTATTCTATTGACAAACTTCAGGAACGCGGTAAGTTTTTTGTAGATCCAAACGAAGATATTTATGAAGGTCAGGTGATTGGTGAAAACTCACGCGGTGATGATATGGCGGTGAATGTGACCAAAACCAAAAAGCTCTCAAACGTGCGCTCTTCAGGTGCTGATGATAAAGCGAAAATCGTTCCGGCAATCAAGTTTTCACTAGAAGAAGCACTGGAGTATATTCAAAAGGATGAATATGTAGAGGTAACGCCCAAGTCAATCAGACTTCGTAAGATTTACTTGAAAGAGGTGGATCGCAAGCGAAATGTAATCAATTAATAAAATATATTAATTTTAAAACCTCCAAAGTAATTTGCCTTGGAGGTTTTTTTATGTAAACTATGGAAAACGAACTCTTTTCATCAACCGAACTCGTGGGCTATTTGGCCTCCTTGCTGTTGATTGTTTCATTTTTAATGAAAAACATCAGGACATTGCGATTGATTAATTCTCTTGGTTGCATTGGTTTTGTAGTTTACGGATTTTTACTGCAAACTTCCTGGCCGGTTATTATAACCAATGCTTTTATCGTGGGGATAAACTTGTATTATTTGTATTTCAGGAGGGTAGTTTAAAATAGAATAAGAAGTAAATAATCAGTCCCAAGACAACCGTCATCACTGAGGCAAAAACAATCAAAAACTTTCTTCGGCTTCTCTTTCGCTCTTCCTTAAGCTTGTCCTGAAATTACTTAAAAAAGACATTCAAAAGTTATTTTGAAGCCACGCCTCTGGCGGGTTGGGGGGCTTTTCTTACGTGTTTCAAAATAAGAAAATTCTGCGGATTGATGCCCAGTCCCGTTACATTTTTTTGCACAAAGCGCACCGCTTCGTCATAAAACAGGGGTACAATAGGTGCTTCTTCAATCATTATCGAATCCATTTTTTTATAAATCATTTTGCGTTCCTCAATTTCAACTACAGTTTTTGAATAATCATACAAGCTGTCATACACTTTGTTTTCAAAAAATGTATAGTTGGGCCCGGCAGGGGTGTGATTGGGGCTGAAAAACAGTGATAAATAACTCTCAGCATCGG
>DAINOA010000154.1:0-3381 GCA_036735625.1 Planktosalinus sp.
GCGATTTTTGCACCTTGCACAAGCTGCGCAACAAAGTCGATTTCCCAATACCGTTACTGCCCACTAACCCCACCAAAGCTCCTTTGTTCAGGGAAAAGTTGAGGTCTTTAGCCACAACATGATTTCCGGCTTTATTTAAATAACCTATGGAGAGGTCTTTGGTTTGGATGGTGTATATAGGTTGATTTGACATTGATAAAGTAGTACCACAAAGTTGCGCAGAGGTACCACAAAGTTACACAAAGATTTTTTACTCTGCGTTACTTCGCGCTTCTTTGTGTCTCTTTGCGGTATAGCTTAATTCACGTCAATCCAATCGATGGTTATACCGCAGAGTTACGCAGAGGTACCACAGAGTTACGCAGAGATTTTTTGAAGTTTAAAAAAGCAGCTTCCGTTTCCTCACCAGCAACCAAATCACTACCGGTGCGCCGACTAATGAAGTAATCGCATTGATCGGCAAGGTGTAATCTGAAAAAGGCACCTGGGCAATGCTGTCACATACCAGCATAATCACTGCACCGCTCAACAGCACCGCCGGGATTAGAACTTTATGGTTGGCAGTGGTAAATATCTGTCGTGTAATATGCGGCACTGCCAGTCCGATAAAAGCGATGGGTCCTGCAAAGGCGGTGATGGCTCCTGCGAGTACACAAGTGGCAATCAGAATAAGCATTCGGCTTTTAGCGATGTGCAATCCCTGGCTTTTGGCGTAGTTTTCCCCTAATAACAAAGCGTTTAACGGTTTGATGGTGAGTATGGATAATATAATTCCGAAAAGGAAACAAATAGCCAGTACAACCATCCCTTCCCAGGAGTTGTTGCCAAGGCTTCCAAACGACCAGAAAATGTATTGTTGCAATTGTTCTGCAGGGCTGAAATAGGCGAGGACACCCACCACGGCGGCGGTGACGCTTCCAAACATCAATCCGATGATGAGGATGGCCATGGTATCTTTTACGCGAACGGTAACCGCCAAAACGGCCAGCATCACCAACAAACTTCCCAATCCGGCGGCGATGACCAGGCTCCATTTGCTGACAAGCAACAACCCTAAAGCCCCACCTATCCCCGAAGCACCCATAATCAACAAGGCAACCCCCAAACTCGCACCGCTGCTAACCCCCAAAACAAAAGGCCCCGCCAACGGATTGCGGAACAGCGTCTGCATCAACAACCCGCAAACCGATAAACCGGCACCCACCATAATGGCGGTCAAAGCTTTGGGCAAACGGTAATCCTGAATGATAAATGCCCAGGAAGCTTTTTCGGGTTCGAGGTAAAACAGCGCCTTGGCGACTTCCTTCAAAGGAATGGAAACAGACCCCAGACTGATATTCCCAAAAAACACCACAATAAGCAACACGCTTAAAGCGAAAAAGTGTTTGTTGTATGTGGTGGTTTTTTCCAGTGTGTTTTTTTATTGATGATTCGGCTTTTGTTGTACCGCAAAGTTGCACAAAGAAGCACAAAGTTACGCAAAGGTTTTTTTCTTTTTCATTGTGGTCCTTTGAGGGAACTCTGCGTAACTCTGCGGTATAGCTTTATAGAGTTGTGGTTTTTGTTGTACCGCAAAGTTTCACAAAGAAGCACAAAGTTACACAAAGTGGATTTTAATAAGGGTTTGAAGAATTAATAATTCTCTTTATTCCATTTTTCATTAAGGTGACGTGAAAGTTTAGTAAAAGGCCTAATTTGTAATCGCCAAGCTTCAGGTAAGTAAGCATTTGTGCGGTATGGATATCATTTAAAGCTTCTACAGATTTAATTTCAATCACTACTTTATTTTCAACTAAAAGGTCAATTCTATAGCCGTGATCAAGTTTTATATCTTTGTAAACAATTGGTCGTGGAACTTCTTTTTGGACTAATAATCCTGAGTCAAGAATTTCCTTAAAAAGACATTCCTGATAAGCCGATTCAAGTAATCCCGGACCTAGATGCTTGTGAACTTCTATGGCACAACCTATAATGGTGTTTGAAATTTCATTTTCTGTCATATCTTCTTCCAGATTTCTTTGTGGTCCTTTGCGGGAACTCTGCGCAACTTTGCGGTATAACCCTTACGAATTTAAAAATTATTCCAAAGCCCTAAAAAAATAAAACTCATGCTCCGGTACTAATTCGGGGTGCAATATCTTTACTAAATCCTTTAAAACCAAATCGGGCCGGTTGGGGGCGAGTTCGTAATAAATAACACCGCCCGTTTCCCCTTTCAGGCTGGAGAAGCTATAAACGGTTTTGTTTTTATAAGCATCCAACTGCGTATAGGCCTTATGCGCATCTGCCAACTGACTGTATGCCGTAAACTGCCCCGGACCAATCCAGAAATCGGCGTGCTGGGCCCTGTCGATTACGGTTTCCACGTTCAGGGCAATGCTTCCGGTGCCTTCGCTGTCTGCCCAGAGATAGGCACCATTGGCATCGGCGATAAATTGGGCACCCCAGCTTTTACCTTCGGGCAGGTACCAGATGTCTTTCCAAAGGGCACCGCTCAAAACGGTGGGGGTGTTGCTTGCGGTTTGGGCGAGTTCTTTTACGGTAGTGTATTCGGTTTCAATTTCGCTGAAAAGCTGTGCAGCCTCCTCGTTTTTATCAAAGAAAGCCCCAAAAAACTTAATCCATTCTGCTTTTCCCAGCGGATGGTTTTCTGTCCAGTCGCCGTTAAAAACAATGGGAATACCGGCACGTTGCAGGGTTTCGTAAGTTTTGTTGTTTCCGGTAACGGCAAAGCCAATCATCACATCGGGTTGGAGGTCGATGACGTTTTCGGTATTGATGGACTCGTTGTTGCCAATTTCGGTGAGTTTGCCCTCGGCGATGCGTTTTCGGGTGTTTTCAGAAGAGATATAGCTGAGGTTGGGGAAGGCGATGAGTTTATCGGTTTCGCCCAGCATATCCAGTGAGGGAATGTGGGTTGTCGAAGTCACAATAAGGTTTTGAACAGGCACTTGCACCACGGCATCAAATGTTTCATCGGATTCAAAATTCGCTTTATCCTTCACCAAAGCATATCGAAAAATCTTCCCGGCCTCAGGCCAGGGATTGTTCACTTCAATAACTTTATAATCACCATAATCAGTGATTGAAAACCCTTTTGCATAGCTGACTTCAAGGGTTTCTTCTGAAGTTTCAATTGCAGTGGAGTCCGTTTGTTTTTCGTTTTTACAAGAATGGAGGACTAAAAAAGCAAAAAGGAAAACAAGTGTCTTATATCTCATGTCTTATATCTCAAGTCTATAAAAAAACAAAAGTACTATTATTTAAAACTTTCTTTCCCCCAACTTCAAAAATGTTTACTTTCGCACAGAATTTTGGTTTGCAATTCTCACAATGAGATGCGCGATTAAAAGGGAATTCGGTGTAAAACCGAAGCTGTTC
>DAINOA010000155.1:0-3331 GCA_036735625.1 Planktosalinus sp.
ATAGCCCAGTTTGTCGCAAAACAAGCCAAAAAAGTCGTCGGCGTAGAATCGGTTCCCGATGCCATTGTAGCTGCAAAAGAAAATGCGCAATTAAACGGCATTGAAAACGTTGAATTCTTTGTAGGAGATATGAAAAAAGTATTTACTCAAGAATTCATCAACCAAAACGGGATTCCCGACATCATTATCACAGACCCACCTCGCGATGGAATGCACAAAGATGTGGTGCAACAAATTTTAAATGTAGCTCCTCAAAAAGTAGTTTATGTGAGCTGCAACAGCGCCACCCAAGCCAGAGATTTAGCAATGCTTGATGAAATTTACAAAGTAGTAAAAACTCAAGCTGTTGATATGTTTCCGCAGACACATCACGTAGAAAATGTTGTACTTTTGGAAAAACGAAATTAATGAATAGCGCAAAAATAATTCTATTAAGTATTTTGGTTTTAACACTTGGGTGCAGTCGAGATGACATTTGCACTCCCGAAACCGCAAAAACACCTTTATTAATTATTAAGTTTTTTAATTCCCAAAATCCTCAAGCCCCAAAAACCGCAAATGCGTTTACTGTTCTTAGACCTCAAGACGAGTTTAGCTTGTTTGCTCCTATAGATACAGACTCAATCGCAATACCACTCGACACTAGTATTGATTTTACAGAATATTTTTTTATTTCAAGAGCAAATGACAGTCTCCCACTCGCAGATTTTATAACCTTTACTTACAGTCGAAATGATGAATTTATAAACAGGGCTTGTGCCTTTAGAACCAATTTTAGAGATTTAGACTTTACCATTGAAAACCCAACGCAGCAAAGCTGGATTGACGAAATTAGTATAAGAACTGACAGTGTTAACGCAAGAAATCAAAATGAAGCACATCTTTCTATCTTTCATTAGTTTGTTGTTTCTTGTGCCTTTTTCTAAAGCGCAAACAACTTCAGAAACAACAATGGACACTTTGGTTCACAAGGAGAAATTTGGTTTGCGTGTGGGGATTGATTTGTTTAAACCCGCAAGAACCTTATTTGATGAAGATTATTCCGGTTTTGAAATGATGGGAGATTACAGGGTTTATAAAAATTATTATGCAGCGCTGGAACTGGGTAACGAGCAAAAAACCACTTTTGACGACAATCTCACTTCAAAAGGAGATGGAAGTTATTTTAAACTTGGGGTTGATTACAATGCACACAATAACTGGGCCGGATTAAACAATATGATTTTTGCAGGTTTGCGATATGGCCTTTCTTCCTTTTCACAAGAACTGATTGAATATCAAATCGCTACGGTATCCCCTATTTTTCCGCCAGATATCAGAACAGAACCGCTTGTTTTTGATGGATTAACAGTGCATTGGATAGAGTTTATTGTGGGATTAAAAACAGAAATTTTCAATAATTTATACCTTTCGCTCAACCTTCAACTTAAAAACAGGGTTTCTGAGACTAAACCTGAAAATTTTGACAATTTATTTATTCCTGGCTTTGGACGCACATATGAAAACAGCAAATTTGGTGCAGGCTTTGGATATGGGGTTAGTTATTTGATTCCGATAATCAAAAAATAATAATAGAAAATCATCAAATTAGTTCAACGTTATTTATGCATTGACTACTTGAAACCTGAAACAACACTACCCCCTTCTTCGCGTTCCTTCATAAAGCTCATACTTTACAAAACGAGCTTCCAGTTTACCGTTGAAAGTCTTTATTTTTCGAGAAGGCCTTAAGCCAACAAATTTAAGTGCTTCAAGGTTTCCTGTGATAAGCCAGGCTTGTGAATTTGGATACCCATGTTTTAGAGTGTTACCAATTTCGGTATAAAAACTTTCCATGTCAATACTCAATCGTTCATCATAGGGCGGATTGAAAACAATTTGTAAAGGTCCTTCCGTGCTTTTTTTGGTTTTGAAAAAATCTTCGTGACTTACTTTTATAAACTCCTCCAAATTAGCGTTTTTGATATTTTCTTTCGCTTTAGCGACCGCAGAAGGCGCTTTGTCATATCCCGTTATTGAAAAATGAAAGTTTCTCACCTTCTTGAGCATCGCCTCTTCAATAGTTTCAAAAAGAGCGTCATTATAGTCTTTCCAGTGCATAAACCCAAACTCGGGTCTGTTAATATTTGCAGGAATATTACAAGCAATCATCGCGGCTTCAATCAAAAAAGTACCGCTACCACACATCGGGTCTAAAAAATCACTCTGCCCTGTCCACCCCGACTGTATGAGCAATCCTGCGGCTAAAACTTCATTAATAGGAGCAATATTAACTTCTTTGCGGTAGCCTCTCAAATGCAAACTACCACCAGAGCTATCCAATGATAAAGTGCACCTATCTCCCTGAATGTGAATGTTAATTTGAAGCTCAGGGTGGTGCGTATCCACATTGGGGCGAATGCCTGTTTTGTCCCGTAATTGATCAACAATAGCATCCTTTACCTTGTGAACAACATAAAGCGAATGATTAAAAAACTCTGATGAAACACTCGCATCCAGTGAAAAAGTGGTGTTTTGGTTAAAGTATTGCAACCAATCAAACTTCTGAACCTGCCGGTATAAATCCTGGTCATTTTTAGCTCTAAAGGAATAAATAGGTTTTAAAATTTTTATGGCGGTGCGCAAACTCAAATTAGCTTTATACATAAAGCCCAAGTCACCAATAAAACTAACACTTCGTGTGCCAATTTCAACTTTCTGTGCGCCAAGGTCTTTTAGTTCTTTAGCAAGAATTTCTTCAAAACCAAACAAGGTTTTGGCTACCATTTTATAGTTGTTTTCCATAATAAACTTTCTCAATGCTGCAAAAATACATTAATTTAGACGGGTTAAAGTAGGACTATGCAAAAAGAACCAGAAAAGTGGTTTGCCTCGTGGTTTGACACCACGTATTATCACATATTATATAAAGATAGAGATTATGACGAGGCCTTGGTTTTTATGAAAAAATTGACAGGCTTTTTGGAGCTTGAAAAGGGTCAAACAATTTTGGATTTAGCTTGCGGTAAAGGAAGGCACGCTATAAGCTTAAATAAACTGGGATATGATGTAACTGGTGTGGATCTTTCGCCGGCGAGTATCGTGTATGCTAAGGACTTTGAAAATGAAACCCTTCACTTTGATGTACATGATATGTGTAAGCCCTATCACAAACAATTTGATGCGGTTTTTAATTTGTTTACCAGTTTTGGATATTTTGAGAATGAATATGATAATTTCAGAACCCTTACAGCCATTAAAGCAAACCTGAACCTTAACGGAAAAGCAGTGATTGATTTTATGAATGTAAATTCTGTCATTAAAAATCTAGTCGAAAAAGAAATCAAAACAG
>DAINOA010000156.1:0-3268 GCA_036735625.1 Planktosalinus sp.
AACAGTAAAAGAAGTTTTTGGTGAGTCAAAATACTTTTCTTTATATATTTTATTCAAAGTTTCTTTATCGAAACCTTCTCCCGGAAACGTTTCAACCAAACGTTTAAAAAACTCGTTGTCAATTTCCCCGGTTTCGACATCTTGAAGCAGAAGTTTTTCAAGTTCGTACTTCATCGTGTTTTCAAGTTCTCCTTCAGATATACGTTTTAAAAGGTTTGAAGCGGTTTTACTGTCTTTACCAAAAGTTTCTGTTTCGGTATCCCTAAGCATTTTCATTGAAAAGGCAACATCGTCTTCATAAGAAGAACCTGATATGCCTGTATCCCCATTACCCATATAAGCATCAAGTTTTGCTTTTACAGCAAACCTTTCTTCTTGTGTAAGCATGTAATGAGGTTTCTTATACATTGTCTGTGAAAAATCATTGAAGTTTTTCACACCTTTTACAACACCGTTTTCTTTTTTTCTAAATCCTGAAAGAACATCAGTGCGTTGTTTAAGAAGTGTTTCAGCAACCCTTCTGTTTACATTTTGAGGTGTTCTTGTCAGTTTAAGTTGTTGCTCAAGCGTATCTATCTGTTCTTTTATCTGTTCTGCTTTGCTTTCGTTTTCTTCTGTTTCAAGCTCTGCCTGCTTGTTTGCTATTTTATCAAGAAGGTTTGCTTCTTCTTCAATCACAGAGTTTTTGATACCTTGTTTGTTGAACAGATTTTTGACTGTTTCTTTAGCCATAGTTCCCCTTACCCACTCAGTTTCAAGTTCTTCCCTTGACATGGAATCATACTTGAAAGCAGGTTTTGATGAAAACCTTCCCAAAGCACTTCTTTTAAAACCTTCTTCTCTTTGTTTGAGTGCGCTCTTTAACTGGGCATCAGTGGCATCTTTAAGTTGTACAGCAGTATCCCCAACAGGTACAACACCTTTGCTTTCGGCACGTCTCTGTACAAACTCATCAATCAGGTTGTTTGCAAAGTTGTATTTGTTGTCTGGTGTTACAAAACCAAGTTTTTGACCTGTGTCAACAGGTTCAAAATCTTTCAAACCTTTTCTAACAAGTGAAAACCTTGAATCCTGATAAACGGCAGGGTTTGCAAAAATATCAATCACACTGTCAAGTTCATTCCATTCTTCACTGTCAACAGAAGCGTCTTTACCATATCTGTTGATAAGTTTGTCACGTTCTTCAACCATGTTCATGTAACTGTTGCGTATTGCATCAGCAACAGACATATCGGTTGTGTCTTCATAATTGACTGGTAAAGCCCCTCCCTGCTTGTCTTTGTTAAAAGCTGAGATTTTCTTTGAACCAAGCAGGTTTGAATCATAAGCTTCCTGCAAAGCTTCATAAACTTCTTGTTTCTTTCCCTGTGCAAGGTATTGGTTCAACACTTCCCCTGTACCGTTTTCAGTCAGTGTTTCTTCAAGTGCTTTACGGAAATGTGAACTTCTTGATTTATGCATAGCGGTACCTATTGCTCCGCCAAATGCACCAGCAACAGCACTACCCAAAATCTGTGTTCCAAGGTCAGACATGTCAAACTTCTTTTTAGAAGCTGTGTCTTTCTGTACATACCCTCCTGAAACAAGTGTGTTATAAAACCCTTTAATACCTGCTTGACCAATTTCTTCTGTCATTTCTTCGATAGACTCAAGACCTGACTTTTTTGCGTATTCTTTCAGAAGGTTGGTTGTTTCAAGACCAGTTACCTCATCAATGTTGTCTTTTCCAAAAGTTGAACCAAGTGCTTTACCAAGTTTGGTGTCTTTTGCTTTACTGGCATATCTTTGAAAAGCAGTCACACCTATCTTACCTCCCAACCATTCAAGTGCGTTTTTGTGTTGTACAGAACCTTCACCAAACTGTTTTCCAACAGTTGCAATATCAGGTTGATACTTTTTATACAATTGGTTCATTGAACGGCGTATTTCAGCTTGGAGAATAGGGTTCTTTGCAACTTCTTCTTGTTTGATACCCCAAGTACCGAGAGCAGTTGACATTGTTGCAGTAAACAATGCAGTGGTACCAAAGAACAAAGCTCCTCTGTCTTGTTGTGGAATACCAAGACGTTCTGCTTCTTCATACATACCTGTTGAAGAAGTACCTGCCATATAAGCAACAGCAGCTCCCCTAGACACTTTTTGACCAGCATTGAGCATGTTTGCTATACCTGCAACCGCTCCCTGTTGAGATAACTGCGCAGCAATATCCCCTGCAAGTTTTGCATACCCCTGAACACTTGTAAACATGTTTTCACTTGTGTACTGATCAGTGGTTGATGAAAATGCGTTGTTGTACTGTCTAAACTTTTCTGCAAACTGGTATAAAGAACTGTTTTTGTTTTCTTCTTCGGTGTTGAATACATCCATTGCTGCTTTGGTTGCAACAGCAATTGCGTTGCTTCCGTGTTTTGCAGCAGCTATTGCAGCAGCACCTTGACCTACATAGGGTATGAAATAAGGAGCGACTTCAATGGCGGTTTTGGTTATCATCCCCAATGCAGATTTCTTGACATCATCAGAGTCAAACACATCCACATACTTGTTAAGGAATGAACCCTCCTGTGTCAACACGTCCTGAATCCTTAACTGGTCTTCAGGGTTGATATGTGGACCAAAACTCCTGTCACCTATGGTTTCATAATAAAAACCGTTTGACTTAGGGTCAATCTTTAAATCCCCGGCTTTGTGTGGAACAGTGTTTCCAACTTCATCATGTGTTCCGTCTTCCTGCCATCTTGCAAGAACTTTTGGGTCAGTGACTGAGTTCCATGCAGCTCCCCAATCATCTACCCTTCCATCAATCCACTTGTTTGCTTTGGTGTCAAAAGAACGGGGGTTGTATTGGGCTATTTCTTTTTCTGAATACACAGGGTCAGACGCTTTACCCGGTTCAATCATTGATGTAGCCCTTCTATAAGGGTCAGTCACATCAAAGAACATGGGTTTGGCTTGAAACTTCCTTGTAGCCCTACGGTTGACATAAGTGTCAAACACGTTTGAAGTAAGATTGTCGTAAGTGTATTCAGAGTCAGCGTATTCTTTATAAGCATCACGGCTTTTTTTCCATGTATCTTCAAAAGACTTTTCATCGAAATTACCGTCACGTTCAAAGACTTTTTTTACTTTAGGTTCGTTTTTGTACTCGTCTTTTCCTTTGTGTACAAAATCAAACCCCGATGTTTTAAGTGTAAAAAAGTCTTCAGGTAAGTTACCGTCAACTTTTTCAAGAAACCAATCAACCTTTTGTTTTTCTGCGCCGTTCATATTG
>DAINOA010000157.1:0-3156 GCA_036735625.1 Planktosalinus sp.
AGAAAATTATGACGGTGAAGACATCGTTTTAAACGAAAAAGAGAATATTATCCTCTCCCCTTCTTATTTTGAGGATTTGTTACAATACAAAGGGCAAACCCTCATCACTACCGATGGCACAACCCTATTGGGCGCAGATGATAAAGCAGGCATCTGTGAAATCGTTTCGGCTATGGAATACCTCATTCAACACCCTGAAATCAAACACGGAAAAATTCGCACCTGCTTCACCCCAGATGAAGAAATTGGTCGCGGGGCACATCATTTTGATGTAAATAAGTTTGGAGCAGAATGGGCTTACACAATGGATGGCAGCCAGATTGGTGAACTGGAATATGAAAACTTCAACGCTGCAAAGGCCCTTGTCACTGTAAAAGGTATGAGTGTACACCCCGGATATGCAAAAGGAAAAATGGTTAACAGCCAATATATTGCTACAGATTTTATTAATTCGCTTCCGCGACTGGAAACCCCGGAACATACAGAAGACCGGCAGGGTTTTTTTCACCTTTCTTCCGTAAAAGGTGATGTTGAACAAACCGTTTTAGAATACATCATTCGCGACCACGACAAAACCAAATTTGAAGCCAGAAAAGAAATGTTTTTCAAACTAAAAAAAGAATTGAATGACCAATTAAATCAAGAATTAATTTCGGTAATAATTTCAAATCAATATTTTAACATGCGTGAAAAAATTGAACCGGTGATGCACATTGTCGATATTGCTGAGGAAGCTATGATTGCTGTGGGTGTCACACCTATCATAAAACCTATAAGAGGTGGTACTGACGGTGCACAACTCAGCTTTAAAGGCTTACCTTGTCCAAATATTTTTGCAGGCGGACACAATTTTCACGGTCCTTATGAGTATGTGCCTGTGGAAAGTATGCAAAAAGCAGTTGAGGTCATCGTTAAAATTGCTAACCTAACTTCAGAAAAATATAAGATAAGGGGCTAACTAGCAGTAAAATCGACATAAAATAGTTGTGTTATTCAATTTTGATTTCAAAAATAACGTGCTTTTTTACTAAAAATTAATTCAATCTCTAATTTATTATTTATCACTTTCATTGAATTTGCAATAAACTGTTAATTTTTACGCATGTAATGTTTTAGTAAACCCAAGTGGTTTGTTATCTTTGCCCTTCTTATTTTACAAACTAACAATGAAGATTTCATACAACTGGCTCAAGCAATTTATTAATTTAGACTGGAACGCAGAACAAACCGGCAATCTTTTAACAGATCTCGGTTTGGAAGTGGAAGGCATCACCCCTTTTGAATCCATCAAAGGTGGTCTTAGCGGTATTGTTGTTGGTGAAGTTTTAACCTGTGTGAAACACCCCGATGCAGATAGATTAAAAGTTACAACAGTCAATATTGGCGATGAGAATCCTTTACGAATAGTATGTGGTGCTCACAATGTAGCTGTTGGTCAGAAAGTGCCCGTGGCAATTGTAGGAACAACTTTGTTTAATGATAAAGGAGAACCTTTGGAAATCAAAAAAGGAAAAATAAGAGGCCAGGTGAGCGAGGGAATGATTTGTGCTGAGGACGAAATGGGTCTTGGATCAAACCACGATGGTATTCTCATTCTTGACAAAAAAATTAAAGTGGGGACCCCTCTTTCAGCAGTTTATAAAATAGAAATTGATGAAGTATTTGAAATTGGGTTAACACCCAATCGCGCTGACGCCATGAGCCACTGGGGAACCGCAAGAGACCTAAGAGCCGGCCTACTTCAAAAGGGAATGGCTCTAGAATTTATTACACCTTCAAATGTGAATTTTAGAGTTGATAACAGAACTCATAAAATTAATGTCGAGGTCATAAATAAAGATTTGGCTCCACGATATTGTGGCGTCACTATTTCGGGGATTAAAGTTGAAGAATCACCCGCCTGGATTCAAAATCGGTTAAAAGCTATTGGGTTGAAGCCAAAAAATAATATTGTTGACATCACAAATTATATATTGCATGAACTTGGACAACCTCTTCATGCTTTTGATAGCAGTAAAATTAATGGCGAAAAAATTATCGTAAAATCTCTTCCTCAGGGAACAAAATTTGTAACTCTTGACGAAGTAGAAAGAGAGCTTAACGAAGAAGATTTAATGATTTGTGATGCAGAAAAAGCCCTTTGTATTGCCGGAGTTTTAGGTGGATTAGACAGCGGTGTTACAAAAGATACAACTAGTATTTTTCTTGAAAGTGCTTATTTTAATCCCATAAGCATCAGAAAAACGGCAAAAAGACATGGAATAAATACAGATGCATCTTTTCGGTTTGAAAGAGGAATTGACCCAAATATCACTGAATATGCGCTAATGAGAGCAGCAATTCTCATTAAAGAAATTGCAGGTGGAATGATTAGTAGCGACGTTATTGATTTGTACCCAAAAAAGATAAAGGATTTTCAAGTTTTTCTTTCTTTTGAGAAAACATACAAGCTCATTGGACAAGAAATCCCAAAGGAGACAATAAAAAATATTTTAACTTCGCTTGAAATAAAAGTAAATAATGTTACAGAAAGCGGTCTTGGCTTAACCATTCCTTCTTATCGAAATGACGTTACGCGTGAAGCAGATGTTGTGGAAGAAATACTACGTGTTTTTGGATACAATAACATCGATTATAAAGAAAAACTAAACGCTTCCATTTCAAAAACAGCACAAATTGAAGATTATCAAATTCAAAATAAAATTGCCTCACAATTAAACGGTCAAGGCTTTTATGAAATGATGGCCAATTCATTGACCTCCACAAAATACAACAAATTCGCCGAGGTTGTCAAAGAAGAAACAACCGTCAAAATGTTAAACCCCCTAAGTATTGATCTTTCTGTGATGCGCCAAAATATGCTTATCTCAGCTTTGGAAGCTGTTGCATATAACAGAAACCGAAAGAAAAATGATCTAAAACTGTTTGAATTTGGAAAAACCTATCATCAAACAGAAAACAAAACAACGGAACAAAAACATCTTTCATTAACCCTAAGTGGTAATCAAAATAAAACTCATTGGAACTCCTCAAATAAAAAAAGTGATTTCTTTTTAATGAAAGGAGCTGTTGATTCGGTTTTAGAGCGTTTAGGAATTAACTTTAATACTAACCACACACTTGAAAATCTTATTTTTAGTGAAGGTATTTCCTATG
>DAINOA010000158.1:0-3125 GCA_036735625.1 Planktosalinus sp.
TTCACCGGTTTCAGTTTTTGGCAATTGCTTAGCTGAAGTTTGTGGTGCAAAAAAGTTTGAAGTTCCAAAAAATGTTTGTTTGGGCTCTGGAGTATTTATTATTTTATCTGCGACGGCATCGGCTTCTTTTTCATATTTATCATTGGGAGATCCCACATTCAGCTTTGCTTGTATTCCAAAAAAAGGACTGCTCCCTTTGTGCAATGCACTGTTATTGGGTGTTCCTTTTTGAGTGATATGTTGCGCAGCCGCTTTCATTTAGATACCAATAAAGACGGTGATTTTATTTAAAATGAGTTTGATGATGGTATTCTTTAAGTGACCTAATTGGATGGCGGTTATTCCGGCTTTGTGTAGGGCTTTCATCTCGATGAGGTCCTTTTGGCTTTGTAAGAGTATTTCAAATTCAGCTTTTGTTATTTCGCCTTGAGCGAGTAATGAAGTCCAACGCTCTAGCTTGGTTTTTGACTGGTTTAGAAAAAGAGTGATTTCGTTTGTTATCGCTTTACTTTCTTTATTAAATCGGTCTTTGATAAGTGAGACGATTTCGGTTTTAATTTCTTTTAAAAGAGCTGTGATATCCATGATGTTTTATTTTTAGGTTAGGAGGGATTTAGTAATTGCAAAAGGGCACTCTCGGTTTTTTTTTCTTTTCGGGATTCATAGTCAATCATCAGGTCTATAATTGGGGTGATTTGGTCGCGGTATTCTTCAATAAATACCGGGCTCATTGTTCCTTGATTTTTCCAGGTTGTTAAAAATAGTTGCAATGAGGACGATTCCCTATTCAACAATCCCCACATACGATTCATAATGGTGTTCTTTTTTTTAGTATTTTCATAGAGTTGCATTTTTTTGAGTTGCTGTTGCAGTTGATTGACACGGGGTTCTTGGTGAGTATAAGAATCAGTGGCGTGTTGTAAAAGGTTCTCTATCATCACCTTGGTCGTGATGGTTTCTGTGAGGGTATAGTGGTCTTGATAAGTCGCACAGGAGGATACCATTATTAAAATTATGAATATCAACGATGTTTTGAGTAGTGTTTTCATTTTTAAAATTTATTTTTTAGATTGTTGTATAGTGTGCGTAAGCTCGTGTGCCAGAAGATGTTTTCCGGCATTTGAATTGGGATTGTATTTGCCTTTGTTGAAAAAAATATCACTTCCATTTGTAAAGGCCTGAGCTCCCAGCTCTTCACATAGTTCTTCTGCTTTAGCGTCAGTATGTATTTTGATGTGTTTAAAGGAAGTACCAAATTGACTTTCCATCAATTGAAGGGTCTTGGGGTCCATTGTATTCCCTTTTCCCTTGCTGCTTTTGATTTTGGATTTTAAAGTGGACGTTGAAGAGTTGTTCTTGGATTTTTGCTGAATGGTTTCTTCTTCCTCTTTTGATTGTAAAGTTTCCTCTTCTTCCTGAGTTTGGATGCTTTCTTCTTCCTCTTGTTTTTGAACAGCGGGTTCTTCTTCCTTCAATTCTTGCTTTTGTAATGTGGTTACAGATTGAGCGAGTGTTTTTTGTTGAATGGGCTCTTCTTCTGTTTCACCCATTTTTTGAACGGTATCAGAACTTCTGGAAGCTTGTGTAACTTTTGCAGCCATAGCATCTGCTTCAACTTCATATTTGTCACCGGGTTCTCCTACTTTCAGTTTTTTTTGCAGCGGTGCAAAAAAGGGAGTTTCGGTAGTTTTATTAACTCCTTGAAGGGGTTTTCTTTTTCTATACTTTTTCATTTTTACTCTTTTATTAAGTTAATGGGTATTTCAAAGCCTGTTGCCAGATCTTTTGCTTTTCCTGTTATATGAGTTTTGCCGTTTAAGGTTCCTTGAAATGAACCCGGCATACCAAAAAGGGTATTATATGATATTTGTACTGTATTTCCGGAGAGATTGCCTATTCCTTCGGCAGATATCATCCACATACCTTCAAAAAAACTGTATTCTTGAAAATTAAAACTTGTAGTTGTGGTTTGTGTAAGTAAATACCTGCCTTCATTGATGGTATCAACCCAATAACCTGAAAGATTTATTGAAGGGGTGTTTTCTAAATTTTCCTGAGTGACTGGAGCTGGTATCTCTTTGACAATGTTTTGGATGTTGCCTGTAGAATTATCGGCAGGATTACTTACTTTTTTTGTACCATTTTGATGGTTTTTTGGCAAATCAACAAGCTCTATAGTTTCTTCTTTTTTTTCTTTATCCTTTGAGAAAATATCGGTGGTTTGATGTAAAATGGTTAGTAGTCCGCCAACTGCAGTTATGAGTCCGGCAATAGCTAGAATGTTTGTTGAAAATTTTGTTTTTGATGGGTCTGACATAGTTTTAAATTTTAGTGAAACTTACCACTCCACATAGAGCAACTTTTTGTTCCAGGGGAGTTTGATGATATGGATATTCCAGGGGATTTTTTCCAAGAGTATATCTTGTGTTTTTCTTTGTATATAGAGTATATCTTTATCATTATTGAGCGTTAATTTACCGGGCCTGCATAAATATTCGTTTTGTAAAAGTATTGAAGATGAGGATTGTAAACTTTTCCAATGAGTTAAAACAGCTTGTAATAACTCATCACATTCGGTTTTAATTTGTTGGGGTATAGAGACAAATTTATTAAGAGGGAATCCTGCCGGAATACCACAGAGGTATTTTTCAAAAATGAGTTGGTGTTCAGCGGCTTGCTCTTTGTTTGTGGCTAAATAATACAGTATCTGAACAGCCAAATCATAGTTTGACTCCTTGATACGATTGTTTTCAAAGAGATTGATTTTCTCATAAAACGTTTTCAAAAAGGGATGCAACAAAATAAGCCCTGCGTTTTCAATATAGATTTCAGATTCATTTTCTTTCTTTCCTGTTACCGGTTTTGGTTTTTTGTATGGGGAAGTGGGTTTGTTGTGTTCCAATAAAAATTTAGCTCCCCTTTTTTGAAGCGCAACAGCTATTTGTGTTTTATTTAAAAAGAATATGTTTGATTTTTCTTTTTGGAATAGAACACCATAGGATTTGTATTCATTGCGTGCAAAAAGTTTTATTTCAAGTAATTCTTTACCATAAAGACTGTTAAACAAAGAGAAAAAGTTAAAAATGAATGTCACTTCATTTCCGGTGAGTATTGTTTTATACTTA
>DAINOA010000159.1:0-3041 GCA_036735625.1 Planktosalinus sp.
GTTTGATGCTACCCACAACAAGTCAATACACGCATCACGCATACCAAGAACATCATCTTTAAAAAAAGCATCATAAAATTCTGAAACTTCTTCTTCTATGAGCGATTTGCACAAATTAAACTTTTCAAACTTTTCTTTACGTTCGTTTACGGGTTTCATACCCGCTTCTTTAAGCCAATCGAAAGCATCTCTTGACGGATTTGCTGCTCCTTTCTCCATTTTCTTGTTTCTTTTTGTTTCTTAAACTTTTCAATTAATTTAATTGTTCCCCCAACCACAAAAACAATTATGGTTATTGGAAAAAACACCAAAGCTATAAACAGTTTGCTTTTTTTGGTGACATCCAACCAAAAAGGTATCCACATGCAGATTATAAACCACGCCGCATAAAACACAAGTGATAAATGTAACCAATAATTCATAACTTTATAAAATCTGTTATCTCATTAAAACCGAGCTTGGTCAAAAGAAATGTTGCTTTTGTTGCAATATCTTCTTGTGACCTTGAATAAGAAACAAACACAAGGGGTTTTTTGATTTCATTATCGGTTATCATAAAAACACTTATTTTGTAACATCCTTCATCTGTTACCATATCATACCAAAACATCATTTGTTTTTTAGTTTTTCTTCGTGTTCTTTATATAAAAGTTCAAGTTTTTCAACCTTTTGTTGAATAGCTTCCATGTTGTTGTTTGAAGAAAAGTGCAATGAGCTGTACCCTATCAGACTTATAATGGCAACAGCACCTGTTGCTATCCCAACATATTTCTGCATAGACAACTTTAAGGTGTTTATTTCACTGTTTGTTATTTTGACAAAATCCGCAAAGTCTTTTTTTGTTTCTTTTTGAAAATCTTTGGTTATTTCATGTTGAAACTTTTGTCTTTCTGAAGATTTGTCAAATTCAAGCAAAGACCTTTCCACTTCGGAAATTTTGTTTTTGATTTCCGTTACCTCCTTAAAGTAATTCTTTATCTGTTCTGCCGAAACATCGTTGCTTTTTTCAACATTGTTCAGACGCATCAACATGGATTTGATTTCCATATTGAGTTCTCTAAGGGTTCTGGTTATTTCCTGAAGTAAAAGTTCACTTTGCATTATTCAGCACTTGAAATAAAACAAACAATTTCAAACATAGATAGTTTTTGATACGTATAACGGTGTTTCTTATCTGTAAATGTTTGTTTTTCCTGTGTATCAAGAACTTTTTTATAAGCGTTGATGTGTTTTGGAAAATGGCTGAACACTTCTTCAAACCAGAGAGGAGGTCTTTTACCAAACAACCACTGGGCGTTGCTTGTTGCATACGTAACCATGTCGTCTTTGATGATAAACATCCCTGTGTTTGCGTTCTGTGAAAAAGATTCAAGATAAGACATGTTTGTTGCAGAACTGTATTCAAAACTCATGTCTGACAACAGACATATTGTTTTGTTCAGCCAAGGTACACAGACAGCACGTATCCACATACCTTTGATATTGTCAACACACCTTGTCTTATAACCTTGAAAAGACCTTTGAAGGGTCTTCCATATCTTTGTACCGGTAAGATAAGGAATAAATGTGTCAGGTGATGAATGACCCAGCTTGTTGATAAGCAAGTCACCTTTCCAGAACTCAATCTTTCCTTTCTTATCCATAACAAACATTGAATTGCTTGTAACGTCAAAGAACACATTCATCAATTCAGAAAACTTTTCAGACTTGCTTACTATTTCAGTAAACTGGCTTATGTTGTCTATCAGGTCTTCAATTGATGTTTCGAGTGTTGCGTGTTGTTCCATATATACATCGTTTGCCCATAAATATATTAAAAAAGAGTTTGCTGAGAAGGTTTTATTTTCTCAATCAGTGTTTTTGCTTCTTTAATATAGTATGTGTAATTGATTGGATAACGGTTTAAATCCAAGTGTCCAACGTTGTTCAATAATTGTACAGCTGATTCTTTAAACACATGTTCAGGTTGTGCAGGTTTTTTGTCTTTTTTGAATTTATACAGATAACCTCCTTTTTTACACGCATAAAACCTATTGAGGTTCTGTGCAGGTTTGTTCATATATTCAACACAATACTTTTTACTGACTTTTGGTGACAAACAAAAATCAAAGATTTCATTGTGTTCCTTAATAAACTTTTCAGGAGGAATCTTATCCTTGAACCAAGCAACCACTGCTTTTGCAACAACAAGTTTGGAAGTTGAATCACCGAGTACTTTGTCGGTTCGGTAGTAACCTTTTGCTTTGACTTTACCAAAAGCTGTAATGGAAAAGTAGTGGTTAATATTGTTTCTGTAAGTGGCAAGAAATGTTTCTTTCTCAAGAACCATTCTTGTTTTTGTCTGCCACTTTTCAAGAACTTTTCTAAATGCTGCTTCAGATGCTTTAGGAATAATAAACGTTGCTCCGTCAGTGTTTACCATGTCAACTTTACAACCTACCCTCACAGCGTCTTCACAAAGCATACAAAGAAACAGTTGACCGTTGATTGTTATCTCAAGTGTACATTGGGGGTCAAAGGTAGGAGCATATTCCTGATTGGTGAAACCATAAAAACCTGCATTGAGTGAAAGCTTAATCATGTTTGCTTCAGCAGACTTGCCTTCACCTTTATTTTTCAGTTCCTCTCTCCGCATTTTCATTTCACGCAACACTTCTGCTGCACCCAATTCTTTGATTTGACGAGGAACATAATTCCATTCAGCTCCAAGAGAAGGATAATAACCACTTACATCCCAATCCTCATACAAACAATCTTTTAGAGGAATGGTATAACCATGTGAATGAGCTGAATGAAGACCCCCGCTTTTAATATCATAAGCAACACCATCATAATATACTCTGTAACTAAGGTCACCCAAAGACTTGACTGAGGTTTTTAACATGTCTTGACGCAATGCTTCAAAAGTCTTGAAACACTTCCTCCACTTTTCCACACTTTGTTTAACTCCTTCAAGTTCAAACCACGAATCAAGATTACTGTGGTCTTTAAATGAAACTATTGGATTTATAACATCTTTAAGGTTTATTGACTCAGGTTTA
>DAINOA010000160.1:0-3026 GCA_036735625.1 Planktosalinus sp.
CGCATCCAAGTTTATTTTAATCGTGATGAAATCTGCACAGGTGAAGATAAAACGCTTTACAACGAAGTCTATAAAAAACTACTCGACATCGGTGATTTTATTGGTATTGAAGGTGTTTTATTCACAACACAGGTAGGTGAAAAAACAGTGATGGTTAAAAACTTTAGCTTACTTAGCAAATCTTTAAAACCACTTCCCTTACCAAAAACAGATAGCGAAGGAAATACCTATGACGAATTCAATGACCCCGAAATGCGCTACCGTCAACGCTATGCAGACCTTGTTGTAAATCCACATGTGAAAGAAGTTTTTATCAAACGCACCAAACTATTTAATGCGATGCGCTCCTTCTTTAATGAACGCAACTACTTTGAAGTAGAAACGCCCATACTACAACCCATACCCGGAGGAGCAGCGGCAAAACCATTCATTACACATCACAACGCGCTTGATATTCCCTTATATTTAAGAATTGCTAATGAGTTGTACTTAAAACGACTGATAGTAGGTGGTTTTGATGGCGTCTATGAATTTTCTAAAAACTTCAGAAATGAAGGAATGGACCGCACCCATAATCCAGAGTTTACCGCTATGGAAATTTATGTAGCCTATAAGGATTATAACTGGATGATGGAATTTACAGAGCAGCTTTTAGAACATTGTGCCATAGCTGTTAACGGAACCTCAAAAGCAACTTTCAAAGAACATCACATTGATTTTAAAGCACCATATCCACGTGTTACAATGACTGATGCCATCAAAAAGTTTACCGGCTTTGATATTTCAGGGAAGAGTGAAAATGAACTACGCAAAGCTGCAAAATTAATGGGCATTGATGTTGATGAAACGATGGGAAAAGGAAAATTGATTGATGAAATTTTTGGCGAAAAATGTGAAGGTAATTTTATCCAACCCACTTTTATTATTGATTATCCTAAAGAAATGAGTCCGCTGTGTAAAGAACACCGTGATAATCCTGAACTTACAGAACGATTTGAACTCATGGTGTGTGGAAAAGAAATCGCCAATGCCTATACAGAACTCAATGACCCCATTGATCAATTAAATCGTTTTGAAGAACAAGTGCGCTTAAGTGAAAAAGGAGATGACGAGGCGATGTTTATTGACCGTGATTTTGTGAGAGCTCTTGAATATGGTATGCCTCCCACTTCAGGTCTAGGAATTGGAATGGATAGACTCATTATGTTTTTAACAAACAATCCCTCAATACAGGAAGTATTGTTTTTCCCACAAATGAAACCCGAGCGTAAAACTGATCTTTCAGAAGAAGAAAAAATAGTTTTGACAATTTTAAAATCCAACACTAAAATGTTGTTGGACGACTTAAAGAATCAGGCAGACTTATCAAATAAAAAATGGGACATCGCCATTAAAGGACTCACTTCAAAGAAAGTAGCTAAAGTTGAAAAAACAGAAGAGGGTCTTTTTGTAGAGATCAAATAAAAGGTAGCTTTCAAACCTGACAGGTATTTAAATACCTGTCAGGTTTAAATTTAATTCTACATACCCTCATTTTCAAGTATCTAACTTTAATTTCTTATTTTCATAAAGAACCCATTAAACCAGAATGGATTTTTTGTGTCTTAATAATGTATTTAACAAGATCCCTCCCAATACTAATATGGGGATGGTATTAAAAAACAAAAAATCATGAAAACAGTATGTACCTTTATTCTGGCATTAGTAACAATTACAGGATTTAGTCAAGAAAAAGAACAGAGAAAAGAATTACGTCAAAAAATGATTCAGGAAAGGCAAGACCTTAGCCCGGAACAAAAGGCGGAGTTAACAACCAAAAGACTAACCCTCCAGCTAGATTTGACAGAAGCACAACAAAAAGAAGTTCACAAACTTCAATTAGAGATGATTTCTGAACGAGAAAAAAATAAAGAATTCAGAAAAGCAGAAGCTGAAGAGGCCGGTTATTATGATAAAGCAACTGCGCGTCTAGAAAAACGCCAGGATTACCAGAACAAAATGAAAACCATACTAAACGAAAATCAATATCAAACCTGGAAAGAAGGTATGAAGAAAAGCACAAGAAACAAAGCTATGATCAAGCACAAAAGAAAACAATAGCAAATAGCCACACTTGCAAATCAAGCCAAAAATAGAAATATTAGTTCAAATCTATTTTTGGCTTAATTATTGTTTTATTGAAGATATATAACTATTTTAGACACCTAAATTAAAAATGAAAACAATGAAAAAATTAATAACCCTACTGTTAATAGCCTTTGCCTTTATATTTTCTGTACAAGATGCAAATGCACAACAACGCCCTGAAGAAGTTGCAAAGCTAAAAGTAGCAGAGTTAAGTCAATCTCTTGATTTGACTGGTGATCAACAGCGTTCTCTTTGGAGAGTTATGGTTAAAAAGGAATCTGCATTGGCAAAAGAAGGAGCATCAACTCAAGAAATCGAAGCAACTTTTGTTAAAGAAATAAAAGAAATTCTCACACCGGAACAATATCAAAAGTACTTAACAACCATAGAAAAATAACTGTTCTCTTAATCAAATCAAAGCCGGAACTATCCGGCTTTTTTTATTTTAAGTTTTTAGCAATCATGTCACAGGCAGCTATGGTTTCATCTAAATCTTCATAAGAAAGCGCATCACACAAAAACCAGGTTTCAAAGGCACTGGGTGCAATATAAATACCTTCCCGGAGCATTCCGTGAAAGAATTTTTTGAAGGTCTCATTATTTCCTTTTGCGGCTGTTTCAAAATCTACTACTTCTGTTTCAGAAAAATGGACAGAAATCATGGAGCCCAATCTGTTAATAGAGTGAGTTACATTATTTTTCATTAAAACGGTTTCAAGTCCTTTGTGCAAGTAAGCTGTTTTTTCTTCCAAAGATTTATATATAGAAGGATTGTCATTCAATTCTGTGAGCATAGCAAAACCGGCAGCCATAGCCAACGGGTTACCGCTTAGAGTTCCTGCTTGATATACCGGACCTTCCGGGGCAAGTTGTTTCATAATTTCATTTCGAGCCGCAAA
>DAINOA010000161.1:0-2991 GCA_036735625.1 Planktosalinus sp.
TTTATTACGAAACAGAAGACGGTAACCGAACGCAGCTTGTTGCTGAAAGTTTCAATGTTCCTGTTTTTGTGGGTTCCCGTATTGTTGATACAAGGTCAGGTATAAGAAACGAACCAACAGACAAATCGAACAAGTTCACACTTGCATCTCTTGATACTGCATACACAAAACTCCGTGTGTTTTTTTCTTATTCAACAGGGGATACGGGTACAAACGGTATTAGTGAGTGGTATATGCTTATAGAACCTATCCGTTTTTCTTCAACAGAAATAGAATGGGAACATACAGGGTTTGAGAACCAAGAAACAATAACCCGTGAAGAAGTTCAAGGTGACACGGCAAACATATTCACTTACCGTACCGGAACAGAAGCAAAAGGTCGTCTGTTTGTTGGAAACGTAAAAATAAGACCTTACAACCCAAGGATATTTGAAGATTTTGCTGCAAACATCAAAGTTCATACTGTATCCAAACGCATGGAAATACCGGGCATGGATACAGACAAAGAACATTTAAAGATATACTCAAGAATTGACACATCCCAGGTTCTTGACACTTGGGGGGGAGCATATTACAATCCTGCAAACACACACGACTGGTTATCATACCAAGGTGTTGAGACATATTGTTTTGCTGCTGCATACATATTTGAAGATGGAACCAAATCACCTTTGTTTCCTGTAAGGGGTCTTGATAAAATGAACAACCCCACATATCAAAACCTTAACCTGACACAACAGAACAGATGGTTTGATGGAGGGGAAAACATATTGGGGATATACAGGTTTGAAAGGAAACCTTCTTATGTTGATTATGCAACCCTTTATTTTCCGGGATTTGAGTTGCCTCAAGTAACACCTGACATTCTTGCACAGGGAGTAAGGGGGATACAGTTTTTTAGGTCAAGGAGAAAGATTGACTCAATAGGTCAAGGGATGTTGATTGACACCGCACCTTTTCCAATTATAGATGCTTACGACCAAGGAGCGTTACGTGATTTTAACAGACCCAACGGATACAACACAACAAATTCAAGGTTTGTACCAGCCTATAATTATTTACTTGAGTCACTTTCATTAAAAGCTGCGGGAACAGGTTCAAGAAACGGTCAAAAACTGGACACTTCCCCTCAGACAAGGAATCAGGGAATCGAACCTGTTTACATGAACTATAAATGGTTTGACAACCCTGACAATGAAGGGAACATAGAAGCTATACATAAAGGTAAAAAGTTTGCATTTATAAGTCCTGATTTTATCTGTAACCCTGTTGTCAATCAACGGTTGATAGGAAGTGAAGATTTTACCATTGAAGTGTTGGGTGACATAGCATCACTTTATTCAGTAAGCACCTCAATACCTTTTGATTTACAGCAGTTGGGAATATCACCAAACGGTAGGTTTAGTTACGTGCGTGACCAAGCAAAGAACCAAAGGTATTTTTCTTTGATTAAACAGGCTTATCAGACAAATTCAGACATACGTTCATTTCCATGCAAAGCTGATTTTGTCACTGGTCACCAACCCACTTTGAGTGAACAGGGGTTTTCAGGTAGAGTCTCAGCTTTTGCTGAAATGATACAGGATTTGGGATGTGGTGTTTTATTTAACGGTTGTGGTGCAGGAGGCAACCGAAGGTCTGAGGATGAGGCTTTTGCTTTTATCAATTGCTCTTTCAATGATTATATAGGCATATCAATACAGGGAGGGGAAAACACCCGTCTTTTGAACAACAACAGTCAGGAAAGAAACAAGTTTTTTCTTGAAAACACAATGTATGATTATACAGGGAACACAGCAAATGATGGGTTCTTTCTCAATACTTATAACTTCTTGTGGCAAAAACAACCGGGGTTTGAATTTCAGGGAAAACTTGTCAGTTTGTGGCAAGGTGACGGGTTTAGGGAAACAAGAGAACTTGAATCACTGTATATACCTGAAAATGAAACGTTTACCCCTATCACACAACCTTTGTGGTTTACCAACCAACACGCAATAGACACAAATCACCAACAACTTGACGGTAAATACCAAACAGTTGAAGACCGTAGTGAAGACTTGGGTTCAATTAAAGTTGTTGTTGGGGTAAATGGTGACTGTTATGTAAACCCTGTTCATAGAAGGTTGTTTATCAGCGGTGCATCACGCACAGATGGTAACCTTGAACCGGGAGTTGCAGGAACAAACACTGGTTATTCACTTATGTTTGTTTGTGAATCATCTTTTAATGTTGCTGGAAGACAGCTTGAAATAACTGATTTAACAGAAGGTGAACGTCAGTTTGCACCTTATCATGCAAGAAACCACAGACCTATCGGTACAAACGACCAACCGGAAGTAAATGAAGACTCTGCGGGTACTGTAAAAGGTGAAAGTAACTTTTGGAGGGTTAACAGGTTACCTGAATCAATCAATTATCAAGCAGGTATTGCAAGGTTTTTGTCAGGTCGTGACTATTTTTCATTAGGTCCAGCCCCTTTTATACAAGATTTGTTTTCTACAAGGGTTTATACATCATCCCCTTATAACTCAGCGTCGTTTTCAAACGGTTATAGGTTCTTTTCACCTGTTGGGTTTAGGGATTATCCACAAAGTCTTGGTCAACTTGTTTCATTAAAAGAAGACAACGGTAACCTGTTTGCGGTACATGAGTTTGGTTGCATACTGATACCTGTATCTGAAAGGATAGGGGGAATCAATGATTCCGGGGGAAATGTGTTTTTTGAAGCAAGTTCAATACTTGCACCTGCTGAAAACATCAACTATGTGTCACAAAGGGTAGGTTCTCAGTGGCAGGGTTCTGTACAGAAAACAGATACCTCCATATACGGTGTTGACATGCGTTCAGCCAAGATATGGAGGTTTCAAGGAGGTTCTTTTGTATTTATTTCAGACTTTAAAGTTCAATCTTTTTTACGCCAGATACAAAACAACCATATTAGACACAGGTATCAGCGTGATGAAGTAAACACATGGTTTGACCCGTTCAAAC
>DAINOA010000162.1:0-2690 GCA_036735625.1 Planktosalinus sp.
ACTTTTACCGTAACTTGGGTGGTGGTAGTTTTGCTCCAAGAGTTGTGTTAGCAGAAAATTTAGATCGTGTTAGTGGCGTGGAAGCAGCAGATTTAAATGGCAATGGGTTTTTAGATTTGGTAGTTGGCATTACCAATAGTGTAGGCTTGTACTGGATGGAACACCTTGACGGCGAAGGAAATTTTGGGCCACCCACACCCATTAGTACCACCTTGGCACAAGCACGCACTCAAAAAGTGGGCGATATAAATGGTAACGGTTTTCTCGATGTATTGAGCAACTCCGGAGGAAGCACCTTACTTTCTTGGTTTGAAAATAATGGGCAAGGTGATTTTGTAACGCAACACCTCATAGAAAATTCAGGTTTTTATAATATAAATTTATTTTTAATTGATATGGATAATGATGGTGATCTCGACATTGTATCTTATGGTAATGATGGCATTTTTTGGTATAAAAATTTGGATGGTTTGGGTAACTTTAGTCAAAAAATTATAATTAACCCAACAACAGATCCAAATATTCAATATGGATCACTTTCTGTTTTTGATATAGAAAATAATGGTACAAATGATGTTGTTTATTTTTCTACTGTTAACAGAGGTATCAACTACCAACTAAATGACGGTACTGGTTTTTTTAGTCCTCCGGTGTTTGTGGACCCTCCAACAACGGGTTTATTAAATTTTGCAGGAAACCACCCCATAGATATTGATGGTGATGGCGACATAGACCTTATTAATGAAGTTTTTCAGGGTGGCTCAAATCCAGTTATTTTATGGTGGACAGAAAACCAAACCATTTTAAATGTTCAAGACTCAGCATTCAAAGGGCTGACCATTACCCCTAACCCTGTCGATGGTCTTTTGTCTATTAAAAGTAAGACTCCATTGAAAAGTGTGCTTTTTTATGAAAGCCAAGGTAAAACACTAAAAAAAATAACCACCGCTTTTGAAAGTATAGACGTTAGCTTTTTGTCACCGGGCGTTTATTTTGTTTTGTTAGCGGGTCAAGAAGGAGAACGAGTGGTAAAAACTGTGATTAAAAAGTAATTTAAGTCTGTACCAATGAAAAAGATATTTATTATGCACTTGCTTTGGGAACAGGATGAATGGCTGGAGAATTATGTGAAGAATAAGAAATAAACAACAGAAAGTCCAAAACAAATTTGACCTCCCAATAAGTTAAATGGTTAATGAGGGGTCATTTTTATTCCACAACAACCTTTTGAAAGCCTTCAGTTAACCATTCCTGCAGGTTACCCTGCTCATCAACATAGATGATATAAGCATCAATTGTTGTATGTTCTTTCAAAAAGGACTGTGTTTCTTCCAGTTCCATCACCATAAAAGCGGTGGCATACCCATCAGCGAGCATACAGTTTTCTGCAAGAACGGAAACACTCAACACATTACTTTTTTTTGGCCAACCGGTTTTGGGGTTGATGGTATGTACATAGTTTGCTTTGGTGACGGGATCAATTCGGGTTTTGCGGTAATTGCCTGAAGTCGCCATCCCGCGGTCTTTCAATTGCAATTTTTTGATAAGTAAACGTTCTTCGGTTTGTGTGGGGTCATCTATGGCTACAATCCAGTTGTTTCCGGAACTGCTGTTGATTCCTTTCCCCAAAAGTTCACCTCCCAACTCAATAAGATAATTTTCAACCGCATTGTCTTCTAAAACTTTGCCGAGTAAATCAATCGCATACCCTTTTGCAATGGCATTAAAATCAATATAAGTTCTGAGGTCTTGCCTTAAAAGTTTCATATTTGAGGTAAGCTTTAGCTTATCAAAGCCCACAAACTGCCTGATGCTGTCAATCTGAGTACTGTCTATGCCTTTTAAAGCGCCATTGGGTCCAAATCCATACGCGTTTACTAAAGGTCCCACAGTGGGGTCAAAATAGCCGTTTGTGGTTTTCCATAGTTCTTTGGAGGTATTAAAAACCTCAATAAAGTATTCATCAACCACAACTGTTGTATCTCCCTGATTGATTCTGGAAATAGCTGAATTAGGTATATAAGTTGACATTGATTGATTCACTACATCAAACATATTTTTAAACTGCTCGTGATAATCGTTTTCACTCTCATACTGAATGTTGTATGTAGTGCCAAAAGCTTCGCCGATATTTTGGATTAAAATGCTTTTTGAATCCTCGCTTTTACAAGCTATAAAAAGGAATACAAAACTTAGGAAAACTATTTTTTTCATTTAGGATATGGATTGAAGGGGTTAAAAAGTAATTTCTTGCAAGCCGTTATAAACAACTATGTAATCTTCATTTTTAAGAATGGGCTGTTGATAATTGGAGCCGTGGCCCAGTCCCACACCGGCATAATAAGTTTTGGCTTCAAATTTATCTGCATGTTCTTTCATTTTCTTCATAAAGGCCGGGTCATATTCCTGAACGGGATCAGGATAAGTGATGGCTCTTACAATCACAAAATGAAGTATTTTTTCTTTGAGTGCCACAAACTGCGGATTCTTTTTCAAAGTGGAGTTTACACCCAGAAATTCAAATCCTTTTTCTTCCAGATCTTTACCCACTATGTTCATAGCCAGGTTGTGCATTTCTTGTTCAGTTAAGGGTAATGCCATAATTTTAAATTTTAGATTGTTTACTGATACTGTTAATGTAAGATTTTAAGTCTGTATCGTCATAAAAAACTCTTTTCTCAAAGTTCTTT
>DAINOA010000162.1:2700-2988 GCA_036735625.1 Planktosalinus sp.
TCATAGCCAGGTTGTGCATTTCTTGTCCTGTGAGGGGTAGTGACATAAAAACTTTTATTTAAAAAAACCGACACTTTAAAGGTATCGGTTTTATTATTTATATCAAAAGGACGGTTATCCTCCAAAGTCATCAAAGCGGATGTGTTCATCAGGTATCCCATAGTCTTCACCCATCTTTTGAACCGCCTGGTTCATTAATGGAGGTCCACAGAAATACAATTCGATTTCTTCCGGTTCTTCATGTTTGCTTAAATAGTTGTCGATTACTACTTGGTGAATAAAGCCTAC
>DAINOA010000163.1:0-2905 GCA_036735625.1 Planktosalinus sp.
TTTAAAATGGATACTTTGTGTCACATGGTGTCTTAGTGCCTTTGTGGCCAGAAAATCAGCACCATTGATATTCGAACAACATACAATAAACAACAAATAAAAAATCCCCTACTATCATAAGACAGCAGGGAATATATATTTTATAAAATCTAATTCTTTTAGTTCAATCTAAACGTCACACGTCTCACCAATTGGCGTGCTTGTGAAGACTCTTTGTTAACAGAAGTATCTTCCCCGCCCCCTCTGGTGGTTAATCGGTTTCCGTCTATGCCTGCGGCAATCATCAATTCTTTTACTTTGTTGGCGCGTTTTTCAGACAGTTGCTGGTTGTATTGTGCATTGCCAATTTCGTCAGCAAATCCAATCAAAGTTGCAGAAGCAGAAGGGTTTTGTTTCATGTAAGTAATTAAATAATTAACCGCCTGTAACGAATATACTTCCGGCTCATCGCTGTTGAACCTAAAATACACATTTACATAACCGGCATCAATTAATTTCTTCATATCAAGACCACCTCCCACTTTTTCAAGATCGGCTTTGGAAGCATAACGCGCATCAAGAGCAGACTCCAGATAATCAGGAATTCCGTTGTTGTTTGTGTCCAAAGCACGTCCTTTGGTATCAACATCAGCTCCGGAAGGTGTGTTTGGTTCACGATCCAAATAATCGGGCACACCGTCCTGATCTGTATCAATCAAATCGGTTTCTATTTTTGAAATACGGCCATCCAGATCCTCAAGCTCACTGTATATAGCAGCTTCTTCAGAATACCAGTCGGCGTGAACGTCTTTATCACCCAGATAGAGGGTTAAACCTAAAGAGGCATTGACAATATATCCGTTCAAACCTCGCAATTGGTTGTTACTCACAACTGTATTTAAGGGCTGTGCACCATCCCAGGGCGCAGAGTGTCTCACATGACCTAAGATACTTAAATCTCCGGTAAGAGCCACACTGTTTCCTAAACGAATTTGAGGTGTAATCCCCGCCATTAAGTTCAGCATTTGATCAGCACTTGAAAACTCATTGGGTAGAGAGGGTTTGTTTGCTGAGTAGCCAAAACCACCGTGAATAAGCACATTGAAGGTGTTGGTCCAGTTTCTGAAGTTTAAAACACTTCCCAGATTTACCACAGCCTGTAAATTGGCGCGGTAGTATTCTGATTCAAACTCCAGACTGTTGTCTGTACTGTTGATGCTATTGTAGCCAAAGTCAAGTTTTGCACCAAACTTTTCATTAAACATATAACGAACACCCAATCCACCTTGCCAAAGGCTGGGAGTTGTTGTATAATAACCCGGGGTAAAAGGGGTTGCCGGTTTATGAGCTCCGGCTTCGAGTTCAATAGACCATCTGTTATAGTCCTTTTCATCCTGTGCCTGTATCACCATTGTCCCTAAAGCAATAGCCAGGCAAAGTAAAATATTCTTCATTTTCTAAATAGGTTAAAGTTAACCGCAAAGATACAATTGCTTATTAAATGCCAAGGGATTTAGCCATTAAATAACATTTTTTTTACATTGACGGTGTTTGGTTTTATAAGGTTTTGTAAGCTCCTTGCGGTTTCCTTAGCAATAAGCTTCTATGATTTTGAGCGAAAAAGCCAAAACTCTAATGAATTTATCTGTTATCAAAAACAACAAGTCAAAAAAAACACACCATATACCAAAGTATCTCCACACATTTTTATATTTTTAACCACACAAGAACCAACCTATGTCCAAACGTAAAATTGCTGTTGTGATTACCGCCCGCCCCTCATACAGCAGGGTGAAATCGGTTTTACACGCTATAAAAAATCATCCAAACCTGGAACTCCAGCTTATCGTTGCGGCCTCTGCACTGCTGGATCGGTATGGGTCTGCGGTGAACTATATTGAAAAGGATGGCTTTCCCATTGCGGCAAAAGTCTTTAATGTGCTCGAAGGCGAAAATCTCACCGCTGCAGCAAAAACAACTGGTATTGGCATACTCGAACTTTCCACAGTGTTTGATAACCTAAGTCCGGATATTGTTGTTACGGTGGCCGATCGGTTTGAGACGATGGCAACTGCTATTTCGGCTTCTTATATGAACATTCCTTTGGCACATATTCAAGGGGGTGAAGTCACGGGTAACATCGATGAAAAAGTGCGTCACGCCATCACCAAGCTGGCCGACTATCATTTTGTGGCTTCTGAGGATGCCAAGGCGCGTGTGCTTAAACTTGGTGAAGACCCTGCGGTTGTTTTTAATACCGGCTGTCCATCCATCGATTTGGCAGTGTCTGTTAGGGAGAGCAAACAACTCTCTTTTGATCCCTATCAGAAATACGGGGGCGTGGGAGCAACCCCTTCCTTGCAAAATGGCTACATAGTGATTATGCAGCATCCTGTAACCAATGAATATGCGCTTTCGCGAAAGCAAATAGAAGCTACTTTGAATGCCATCAACGATTTAAAAATTCCCACGCTGTGGTTCTGGCCCAATGTAGATGCAGGTGCAGACGGTACTTCGACAGGCATTCGCAGTTTCAGAGAACGGAACGAACTCAACAATGTCCATTTTTTTAAAAATATGGAAGGCGAGGACTTTCTGGAATTATTATTTCACAGCAAAGGGCTGGTGGGCAATAGCAGTGTGGGCATCAGAGAAAGTGCTTTTTTGGGTGTGCCCGTCGTAAATATTGGCAGCAGGCAACACCGCAGACAACGCGGACAAAATGTGATAGATGTGGGCTATGATACCGAGTCCATTAAAACAGCGATACAAAATCATTTGCAAAACGGCCGTTCAAACCCTTCAGACATTTATGGAACTGGGGATTCCGGAGCTAAAATCGCTGATTTACTGGCAGAGTTGCCCTTGCAGTTTCATAAGACGATTGTTTATTGAGTGAAAGCGTGAATAGTGAAAGCGTGAATAG
>DAINOA010000164.1:0-2896 GCA_036735625.1 Planktosalinus sp.
ACCCAATCAATTGGAATAAACGGAAACTTGAAGCAGTTTGATGTTTCTAAACTAGCCGGTGGTGTGTATTGGGTAACACTGTTTGCTGAGCAAGGCAAAGTAATAAAAAGACTCGTTATTGAATAAAAAAACCGGATGTTATTACCTAACATCCGGTTCTATAAAAGTTACAATTAAACGCTTAATATTAATTTGAAAAGACATAAATAAATCGTGAACAAATTAAAAAGTATGAAAAAATCAATTAACCACAAGGTTTTATTCTTATCCATTTTTCTTGGAATATCAATACATTCCTTTTCACAAGTGGGTGTTGGCACAACTACACCTGCTCCCGGCTCTATGCTTGATATTGAAAGTACAGACAAGGGACTGTTAATCCCAAGGGTTGCTTTAAATAGTACAAATAACACAGCCCCCATCACTCCTGCCCCATCTCTTGGGTTGCTGGTGTTCAATACAGCAACTTCGGGTACCGGAGCAACAGCTGTTAGTGAAGGCTTTTATTATTGGGACGGAAGTCAATGGGTGCGTTTACAGACATCAGCCAATTACTGGAAGCTCGACGGAAATGATGATGCTGTTGGAGGCGTCAACTTTTTGGGTACAACAAACAACTCGGCTTTGGAGTTTAGAACCAATAATGTTGGCAGAATGAGAATTCCGGGAAATCGTGATCAACTTCAGGCAATGGGTGATGGAACAAACGCAAACCCCTTTTACAGTTGGGCATCTGATCCTGATGTGGGGATGTGGCGACCTGGAGATAACCAATTGGCTTTAAGTGCCGGCGGAAATGAATTTTTGAGAATAAATGGTTCCTCAAATGAATTAATTATAAATGAAGGAGGCGCACAGATTGATACCCGTATTGAGACTCAAGGTAATGCAAATATGTTATTTGTTGACGGTACAAACAATAGAATTGGAATCAATACAAATACACCCCAAACAGCTGTTCATATTGCAGGAAACAATCAAACCGTTAGAATAGATGAACTCAATCAAGTAAATAATGTACATTACACAACCAGTGACTATATGCCTGTTTATGTAAACACAGATGGGGATTTGTCTCTTCAACCCTCGTTGATTCAAAATTTTGCTCCAATAAATTTGGTAGATTTTATCAATCCGGCAATTTCAATCCAATCTGCTACCGGAGAAGGGGTTTTTCAAGATATAGAAACCGTAACAATCAATTTAACACAAGAATCACTTGTTCAAGTCAACTATCAAATGAGTGTGGATGTTACCCGACACGACGGTACACAAATAGTCGATGGAGCAACACGCATTTACAGATCTTGGGTGGAAGTAAACGGTGCAACAACTCACATTGCTTACGATTCAGGAACCTATAACAACAACAATTTGACAGGTCCTTATGCAAATGAGAACTTTTATCTAAACGGAAACGGATACATCCAACTTCCTCCCGGAACACACGAATTGAGATTACGTGTCCTTGGGTTTGGAGGAGGTTCTGGCGGAACTCACAGTTACAGACTTAGATTTGGTGCAAGTGACAATGACCGTCTTTTGATTTCTGTACATAGATAATTCCTTACTAAGTTTGGATTGAATAATCACTTAAATTTTTTATTTATCTTAATTTATTTGTAAGCATTTTCTTTATATATCTGCATTTCATCGAATATTTAGGTATTTAATCTATATTTTAATTAATTTAATATAGTTTAGTAGTCCCTAAATCAAAAACTATGAAATCAAAAACTACTCCAAGAGTTGCCTTTTTGTATGCACTCTTAATTCTCTTAGGAATAAATTTAAATGCTCAGGTGGGGATTGGCACAACAAACCCCGCCTCGGGCTCTATGCTGGATATAGAAAGCAATGACAAGGGAATATTAATCCCTCGTGTGGCTTTAACCGGTACAAACGATGTTACCACCATCACTCCTGCAGCTTCCTTTGGACTTCTCGTACTTAACACCGCAACCGCAGGTGCCGGTGCTACTGCCGTGACTGAAGGTTTCTACTATTGGGACGGTTCTCAATGGGTACGCATACAAGGTGATGAAATTAACTGGAAAATTGATGGTAATGATGACATCATTAACGGTGTCAATTTTCTTGGAACTTTGAACAATAGGGATATTGAGTTTAGAACCAACAACATCCCCAGATTTAAAGTGCCCGGAAACCAAAACCAAGTTTATGCTTTAGCAGATGGTTCACGTGCAAGACCTTTTTATTCGTGGGAAGATGATGACAGCATGGGGTTTTGGAGAGCCGGAAACAGGCAAATGACTTTATCTGTCGATGCAACAGACTTTTTTAATGTGAATGCAAATGGACCCATTAGGGAGTTTAGTATCAACCCAACTTCAGATGTAATGCACTTTCGCATTGAAACAGATAATGAACCCAACACTTTCTTTGTAAATGGAATCACAGACAATGTTGGTTTGGGTACAAATGCGCCAAATCCCAGTGCGTCACTTGAATTAATAACAGACAATCGCGGAATACTCATCAACAGAGTATTACTCACAAGTCGTGATAATGCTGCTCCCATCACTGCTCCTGCAACCGGGCTTTTGGTTTACAACACCAATACCTCAGGAACAGCACCCAATAATGTTACACCCGGTTTCTATTATTGGAATGGAAGTGAATGGATTGCTATGGATGGAACCGGTGGAAAAGACTGGTCTCTTTTAGGGAATTCTGGGACAAATTCTACCCTAAACTTTATTGGTACTACAGATGCTCAAGATGTGAGGTTTAGAACTGATGATACCGAACGTATGCGTATTGCCGCTACAGGCAATATTGGAGTCAATCATAATTCATTTAATAATGTGGGTTTGACTGTGGACGCAGGCGCAAATATTTTTGCACTTTATGGTTTAGGCGCTAATACTGCAGC
>DAINOA010000165.1:0-2893 GCA_036735625.1 Planktosalinus sp.
AAGAGATAACCCTTGATTATAATAAATACAAAGCTTATGAGCAACCACATGAGTTTAAATTACCTGCTTGATGATGAAGGTAAACCCCAAATGAAAATGTTTGGGGGTGAAATCATATTTTCAAGAATATCAACAAACAAAATCATTGAGCTTGCATCAAAAGCAAAAGACCGTGAAGGGCTTTATAAGCTTGGAAAGTATGTTTATGAAGAACGTATGAGACAAATTAAACGTGAGAACGAATGAACTGGTACAGCAAATACAAATATGTGGTTGAAAAGTTTATGGATGGCGGTATGTCACCCAAAGCTTTTACAAACAGGGTTTCTTTTGAAAAAGAAAAAGACCGTCTTAAAAAAGAAGGTTTTTTTGTTGCCCCAAAAGCATTGGGTAATGAGTTTGAAGCTACACGGACACACAGCAGGTTTAACACTTCAGGGGATTACGTACCCACAGAAGCTCAAAACAAAAGCGAACTTCAACGCTGTGGACCATACACAAAGAAAGCAATCCTGTCTATTGATGAATACGTTGAACTTTATACCCAATCTTTAAAAAAACCTCCTACCGGGATGACAGAAGCAAAAGAAAAAGGATATAAGTTCGTTGAAGTCCTGTATGCGGTAAACAGACCCGATGTATATACGGCAATAAAAGACAGGTGTTTTCACGGTCTTGTAAACCTTATTGAAAAAGCAAAAGGTGTGTATGAAACCCCTGTCAAACCTAAGAAAAAACCTCATCAGACAGGTCAAATCATTAAACTTGTTGCAACTGTCAATACTCGTACATATGGAGCAAAAGACAGAGTAGTGAATACACAGCTTAAATACCGCATACACATAGCCCTTGAAGAAAACGCTAGTGTTTCAATCAAACATATACAAGAAAACATTTCCAACGCTCCCGGAAGTGCTGGTAAAACAGTTCCCGGTGCTGATTTCTCAATAGATATTCCAGGAGTACATTACTTCAGTGAATTAGATGAAGTCGTTAAAGAATATCTTGTTAACTATATCAAAGCAAATGAAAGCAAGTACGCTGAAATGTTAACTCAATTAGGAGGTCAAAACTACGAGCAAATAATTGAAGAAGATGATAAACAAAAACTGTTGAGACCTATGCAGGTACCTAAATCTTCAGTACCTAAAGTTATTCAATAAAACATTCTGAATATCCCAAAATAACAAAATACCATTCTTCATAAACACAGTAACCTATTTTGGGATAATTGTAAAGAACAGCGAGTTCAACAGCTTTTGACTTGCTTTCAACTGCAAAGTAAACAACATCGGAAGAAGCAACACAGGAATCAACCATACCGCTTAGAGCATATTGCTTTGCAGCCTTCATTAAATAGCCGTCTTTATAAACAGCACTGAAACTTTTCTTTTTTCTTTCTTTGTTGATTTCAACAACCAAAGGGGTGTCAAAAAACACAAACGTCACAAACAATAAAACACTTAAATAAACTTTCATAAAAACAACATTTTAGATATGACAGATTTAATTGGCGCACTTACTTTGTACGGAAAATACAAACGTAAGTTTGAAAAAGGAGGAACCGTACCTCAGTTTAATTTGGGGGGAACCCCTTCTTTTGAACCTTCTCCCGACGACAGGGCTGGAAAGGTAAGGGAAGAAGCAAACAGACAACTTGAAGAATTGTTTCAACAAGGTAAAATAACAGTTACTCAAAAAGATGAGGCTGCACGCATGTTGGCAGGTTCAAAAACACCTGAGCAAGTAAAAGCTGTACTTGCAAAGGTAAATTCAAAGATGTCACAAGGCGCAGCAACCAAACAACAATCGGATGTACCTAAAACCGCATCTTTGAAATCAAATCCCGGTTTGATGCTTCTTGCAGGAACTTATGTCAACACACTTGCTCCGGGATTTGACATCAAACAACTCACTCCTGCACAACTTGCTGAGTATAACAGATTAAAACAAACAAATTAAAAACCAAAACTCATAAAACAATGTTTAAAACAAATAAAAAACAAAACCTCCCTTATGTACCCATGTCTGCTTTGAAAATCTTTCAAGCAGGGGGTATGCCTATGGATCCACAAATGGTTGAAGGAATCGACCCCGGTATGGAAATAGGTGCAGAAGAAGAACTTATGGAAAACCCTTTTGCAGAAATTGCAATGATGGCTCGTCAAGCTCTTGAAACAGAAGACGTTGAAGCAATGCGCAGGGTTTGTATCGCTCTTATCGAAACCGTTGAAGGCGGTGAAGAAGAAATGGTTGACCCCATGATGGAAGAAGCTCCTATGGTTGAAGAAGAAGCCATGATTTAATGAATGTTCAACCTAATCCTGAATCTTGCGGATGCGGAAGTAAGGAAACACAAGTAAAAACATCTGTAACAAAGCCGATAGTTAAGAAATAGGCAGAAAACAGGTAAGGCAAAGATTTTTCTTTGCCTTTTTTTTTGCAAACGCTGCAAGAATTAATAAAACAACCTATATTTATGAGCAACATCTGCTCAAAACTACATAAACAAAGCATAAGATGAAAGCACTTAAAAAACATACAGAGGTATATGAAATTGCAGACCTTCAAGAAGAGTTGGGTGTTGAACAAACAGGTCTTATTGATGAACAAACACTTGCAGCACTTGACAGGTCTATTGCAGAAACAGGTTTTGCAGACAGCAGACACATGGAACAGAAACTTGAGTCTGGTTGCTATGCAGACCTTTCACCCCAAGATGCTGTAAGGGAAGAAGCAATACACCTTATTCTCAAAGAGAAATATGAGTGTGACATGGAGAAAATCTGCAAGTTCTTCAAACAGCTCTATGATAAAAAAACAGAATTGTTTATTGAAATAGAATACAACCCTGAATATCACGGTTCAAAGAAATACCAAGATGTGTTTGAAA
>DAINOA010000166.1:0-2879 GCA_036735625.1 Planktosalinus sp.
CTTGTGAATTACCCAAAGACGCCAGTGAAGGTTTTGGGGATATGTTTTTGGAACACGTGATTCCGGCATTTTTCAACGGTGATAAAGACGGAGTTCTAGAGCGTGCCTTGATTACCAAAGACGGTCAACTTACCAAGCGTTTTACTTATTTGCAAGGGTATGTTGATGGGAATTAGAAACCTTGATTAATAACCCTCTTTAAAAAACAGGAAAAACCCCCTTGCTTGGTATAAGTCAATTAACGCATCTTTACAGGGCTTTATTAGTTGGGGAGCTAATACAGCGGGCTTTTATTAAAAAAGGTTGTTGCGCCAGCAACAACCTTTTTTTGTGATTTGATTTTAATAAAACGAGACTAATCTTCAGATTTTTTCTTTTTATCGTTGTTCATCATCAAATAGACGCCGGCGATTAAACCAATAATAACAAGCCCAAAAACAACAATCATTATAAAAGCGCCGTTTGAAAAATTGTAGAGTGGGATAGTGAATTGTGTCATGTTTCCAAATATTAAAAGTCAAATGTCAATAAAAACCTTTACAATTAAAATGATAAATGTCAGTTAAAGTTTTTCTATTATTTAAAAATTTCTAACTATTCTTGCTCTAAAATTAACTGGGTGTTATTTTGAATAACAACCAATTCATTAAATATATCTTTAATTCCTTGATATTGTTCACTTGCGAATTCCTCACGGTCAATTATAAAAGAAAGTCTAATGTCGATTTGGTTTAATTTCTCATTTATTAAAAAATTTAATTCGGCTGTGCGATCACCAATTCTAAAAGTTTTGTTTTCCGGTAGTTTGGGAAGTTTAAACGAGGCATCGATTTTTAAACTTATTTGATAAATATAATTTTGCTTAAACCCAAAATTAATGGGGTAATTTCTATTTTTAAGTTTGAATGGATTATCAGAAAAAAATGATTGTAAAAAAGGGTTTAAAAAGTATAAGTTTTCTTGATTTTCAAGAGTGTGTTCAAACTCAAACTCTTCAATTAATGGCTCTTCATTATTAGATTCAAGATTAATTTCAAATGCTGAGACTTTATTGTTTCTAAATTCCTTTTCTAATGAACTTATGTAGTTACTTTTGTTAAAGTTTTCAAGGTTTGATCTTTTTTCTCTATTAAAGTGTAAGGTGTTCATTTCTCTGGCCTTGCCTTTCAAAAGTCCGTCTTTATCAATTGTTGCTAAAACATTAATTTGTCTTATGCTTGTTTCTGAGGTGGTTATATCAATCCATTTACTTTTTCCTTTAAAATTCATTATTCTTCCATAATGATTTAAACAGCGAAATGGTAAGATGCCAAAAGAAGTGTTCTTATCTGTAGCATCAAGAAAATAGACTTTATTATCTATAATAACTTTTACTATTAGATAATCAAATTCAAGAAAGCTTGTATAAATCTGGTTAGGCAGACCATTGTTCCGGGTAGAAAGTAAGACAACATAGGCTTCATAACCCAATCCAAGCAAACTGTTCATTAATGCAAGGTTTATTTCACCAACATCTCCTTTTTTTTCATTATAGGCATTTCTTACTTCTATTTTACTTTCGATATTAAAATAGTATTTATTCCAAGTAAAGTAGTTTTGATGAAAAGAAAATAGTTTTTTTGCTCTCTCTAAGTCATCTTCTATGTCCCTAATTTCTTTTGGGATTTTATTTTTAAAGAAGTTTTTATTTTTTAATTCATCTTGAATAATATTATTTTTATTATAATCTGCATCTAGTTTTTCCCAAGACTTTTGATAAATTATTTTCTTTCCAAAATAATTTGTGAATTCTTTAATTTTAAAAACTACTCTTGAAATATAGTTTTTTTTGCTTAACATGTAATCTTCTTGCTCAAAAGCAGGAATATCTTTCATAGCATATTCTAAATATTCACAATCAGCATTTATAAATAAAACATCAGACATTAAACATTTTTTTTTGATAACAGAAACTTCTCTATCAAGTTTTTGATTGCCAATCAAAAATTTTCGATACACATAATTTAATGGGATATTCGCATAAAATTCACTGTAAATTTTTGGCAAACTACCTTGAAATTGCCAATCGTCAAATGATAAATGATAGGGTGATTCTATGGTATAGCGATACTCTAAGATGCTTCCATCTTTAACATTATTAAATGAAAAAACCTTTGAGTGCCACCTGCCATAATCGTGTTTTGAATAGATTTCTGCCGGGTCAACTTTATAAATTGTGTTGTTAGTAATGGAATGGCCTTCTATATTTTCAACACGATCACCCAGATTTGTCGTCTTATAATAAGGAATTTCAATACTTGCATCAAATTTTGAGGCATTAAATACCTTTACTTTAGCATAATATTCATTTACAATCCAAACCCTATCCTCTTTTATTTGATAATATAAATTTCCTTTTTCATAAAGATAGACTGCTGAAGCCTCAGGATCTAACTCATAAATCTCCTTATCTATTTCACTTTGAGAGGGTTTTCCAAATTGGTGAACAATCCCAGGTTGAGAAAAACTACCAAATGGAATTAGTATTGGAAGAATAAATAACCAGAACCTCATATTTCTATAGCTTATTAATTATTCTCCTAATCGCAGTCAAATCACTTAACAATTTTTCCAAATACTGTAAATCAAGCATATTGGCTCCGTCGCTTTTAGCATTGGCCGGGTCAAAATGGGTTTCGATAAAAATACCATCCACACCCACGGCAATTCCGGCTTTGGCAATGGTGGCAATCATATCAGGTCTGCCACCGGTGACTCCACTGCTTTGGTTGGGTTGTTGTAGGCTATGGGTCACATCGAGTATGGTGGGTGCAAATTCCCTCATAGTGGGTATGCCTCTAAAGTCAACAATCATATCTTGATAACCAAACATCGTCCCT
>DAINOA010000167.1:0-2837 GCA_036735625.1 Planktosalinus sp.
TTGTGATATTGATATAAGGTGTTCTCCATAAAGCTTTTTATAACCTGCGTGTCTGAGAAACTTTTCTTCAGGATTGTTGCCCATGAAGTCAGGAATGTGTTCAGGAATTGTGTAAGTACCCCCTACCCTTGCGGAAGCCATGAGAGAGTTTATAATAAAGTGTGTAACATCATAGATGTCTGAAACGTCTTTAGCTGCCAATGCAAATGAGAAAACAGATTCCTTTTCACGTTTACCTGTTGTTCTCCTATATGATTGTCTATGTGAAACATTTGGGTTTTCCATGTAATTCACTGTTCCCCCATAACTAAGCTTGCATGTATCCGGGTCGTCAAGGCTCCTTACCACATATCTGCTTCTCCCCATTCCACAGTAAATACCTTCACCGATGTTTATATAAGTACATTCATTGCGGTATTGTCTAAACCTTTTTGAACGTATCGGTGAGTCTTCGTATTCAGTAAGTGCTTTTGCAGATGTTTTTTCTTTGGAAGGTTCAACAGACAACCATTCCGTATGAAACACTTCTATTCCATAACCGGCATACCGTCTTTTTGAAGGATTTAAAAAGTGGGGAATACCATCAACATCCCCAATTTCTGCCATTTCACGGTATTCTTCCGTGTTTGTGTAATAAGTTGCACGGTTTGCAACGTCTTCAAGCTGTTCATCATTAAGCAGGTGACCATATTCTTTAAGTACCTGTACAGGTGACATATACATCCTATGTACTGCCCTAGGGGAATCTTCTATCCAAATTGACATCGGGTTAGGTTCATAAAAAAAATCCCTAGGGTCACAGCGGATTGTTTCAGGGTCTTTACCCTCTTCTCTTACCCATCTCCTATGGAACTGTTGACCGCAGATAAGATAGTCTTTAACCAGTTCAAGTTGAAGAAGCTCCATGTTCTTCAAATGCACATAGCGAGTAAGGAAATGTTGGGTTGCTATTTCAAAATCAGCTTGCCACGTTTCCCCATACTTTGCTTTTGCGGTCTTTATAAACTTTTCACCAAGAGGTTCTTTGTTGAGACGGAAGTTTGTTACTATGTGACCACGTAAGTCTGCAATCAGCTTCTTACGCTTTTCATTAAGTTTTTTTTCAATCGCTGATTGGTTTGAACAGGTTACGTGCCATGAAAGTTTGCTTTGAAGAACTTTGTTTGCAAGTCTGTCAATACGTCTTTTAACAAGTTTCATTGAAGGTACATCAATAGGTGTGCCTACACCATAGTTGTCTGTCAACCATTGAAACTGTATTTCATCCCGTATCCCATAATACACATCATAAGCAAGACGGGTGTCGTTTTTTTCATACACCAGTTCGTTGATGTGTTTTCTTGCAGAATTGATGAAGTAATCTTCCTTCATCTTTTCTTCTTTTGTCAGCAAAAGTTCCCCTTGCAAACCAATCGTTTCGTATGTCATATCATTATACCTTCGGCAGTTATTTTCATGTTTGGCAATGATGTTTGCGGAACAAGTCTTTTTGAACCGTCAGGAAACCTTTTCCACACCATTACAGGAGTGATTCTCTGTTCCGTCAAGTCAACGACTTTCTTTTCCCTCAATTCATTCTCTGCTATCTCACACATCCCCATAGCAGCAATCAAATCGTATTTTCCCTTTTCTTCAAGTGTGTAATTGAGTATCTGTTCAAGTAAATGTATAAACACTATCTTATCAGAATACTCAGACACATAATCACTTATAAGACCTAAATAAAACTTGATTATTGGAAGTGTGATACGCACACCCAACCTTTTGTTGTTTCTTTTATACCCTGCCACATTTGTACCCGGTGAAGCAGGTTCTTTCATAAGCAGGTGTGAACACTTTTCAAGCTCAATAAAATCAATAATCCTAAGCTTTGTATGCTCAAGAAGTGTTGCCGCATTGAACCAAATCATCCCATACACAACCTGTGAATAAGCGTCTTTTATGTTGTCAGGTCTTTCATTGTACATGGCAACATAAGAGTTGATATAAGGGTCAGTTGTTAAAGCACCTAAATGTATTCTTTTTTTTATGAGAAAACCAAGTTTTGAGTTGTCATTTGTTTTCGCAGAGTCTTCTCCCCCTTGGTCAATTGAATCTATCCCCCCAACATACAAATGTTTAACCACCAACTCATGTACAATATGAAACCTGTTTCTTTCTTTATCGTATTTCACCCAAGGAGGGTGTTCGGTAATAAAAAACTTTCCAAAGCGGGAAGGTATAAAATAAATGTTTTCCCCTTCAACAACATCTTTTCTTTTTTCAAAATACCCTTGTATAAGGTTTGGCGTGACAATACCCGCCCCTATTTCAACAAGCTGCTTTGCTATTTGAGGAGCATTGAAATAACTCCCCTTGTTGACAATAAGTGCTTCTTCAACAGTGATGGGATGGTCTGCTATGTGCCTAACTATTGAATTTTCATCATCTTGTCTTCCTCCTCCCCTTGCACTTGCAAGAAGTTCTTCACGTTCTTTGATTATTGCGGCATAAGCTTCTTTTCTCAAAGGGTTTCCATCATTGTCAATGTACTTCTTACCGTTTGAAGAAAAGTAATCATAAGTGGGAATGAAGTAAGCAACTGAACCTGCCTGTGAATCAATGTCAATCAGTTCAAAAGGGTTCATTGGTATTGCTAGCAAAAAGTCAGGGTTGTCTTTTATTTTCTTCCATACGTTATGGAAAGCAAGCACTGAATAAAATCTTGGGTTGAGAAGAATCTTTGAAAAAGACTCAATTCCACGTTTGTCTTCATTTGACGTACCCCAAGCAATCTGTATCGCTGTTTTTGTAAGCCCACGTTTTGTACGGGGTTCAGCAATTATCATACCGCTTCC
>DAINOA010000168.1:0-2811 GCA_036735625.1 Planktosalinus sp.
GAAACAACAGCTTGAAAAAGCCACAAAAGCCGAAGTTGAAGAATACAATAAATTGGCAAAAAAGTATAATAATATGTCCAAAGAAAACTTGAGGATAAATGCTGAAGAAGTAAAACGCTTTTCTTTTCTCTATCATAAAATGACCCTAGAACAAAGAGAGAAAGCTGAACCGTTTCCAAATGTTGAAGGCTTTCCTAGTGCACCCCCGGCACCTGATGCCCCAATAGAATTAGATTCCAATTTAAATAAAGATAGATGGGTCAAAAATTTTGATGCCTCTTATCAAAATGGAAAGAAAAACTCCTCCTCAAAAAGTATCATTTTTACAATTAATGATGACGAATCATTTAGCATTAATACCATTCCATCAACGATGGAAAACTACAAAACCACATTAAAGTCGCTATTTAAAAAATTTGAAAACATAAAAAGTGATGAAGAGATTCAGGTTTATATAAAATCTGAGGAACTTGTAAAATGGAGTTTTATACAAGAAGTTGGAAAGGAATTAAAAAAATACAATATCGAAACAATAAATATTACCAGTGGTATTCTGTATGATGGAAATGAAATCAATCTAAATCCTCCCACACCTCCTTCACCACCAGCACCAAATTTTGAAAAAGACACACGATTGCCTCCATTGCCGGCACCAGCACCACCGGCACCTTTAAATGACCCCATAGAATACATCAAAGCTTTACATAAAAGTGGTGCGGTTTTCTACATTGGCCCCCATCAATATAATTATGAAGAAGTACTTGAATTGGCAAAAAAAACAACAGATTTAAGAATTGATATTAGCCAATATCCAAAAGTGAGTTTATTAGGTTGTTAATTGTGAAATTAGCGTTTAAAAAAAATTCTATTCTGTAGTCCTCAACCCTCACAGAGTTTTAAACCTTGAGAAGGTTAAATACAATCTTCAAACAACATTCCCCTATAAAAGAGCGTTTTAGTAGTTCATCAATCAAAATCATCAATCATGCTAAAACGCTTTTTTATTTTCTGCTCAGGGGCTGATTCAAAAATTCTCGACTCCTGTTCTCCCGGCGAACAAACCAAATATGCAGGCATAGGCGCCACTGTTTTCTTTACCGCTGTCATGGCTTTTATTGCTGCTTCCTATGCGCTCTATACTGTGTTTGATACTTATATGACAGCAATAGCATTCGGCCTGATTTGGGGGTTACTTATTTTCAACTTAGACCGATTTATCGTCTCCACCATCAAAAAGAAAAACAGTTTTAAAAGTGAACTGCTTCAAGCTTCACCCCGAATCCTGCTTGCCGTTATAATTGCCATTGTCATTGCCAAACCTTTGGAATTGAAAATATTTGAAAAAGAAATCAATCAGGTGTTGCTGGAGCGAAAAAACGATTTGACCCTCGCCAATCAGGAGCAAATTGCCATCCAATTCACCCCAAAAATCAATGCGCTTGACGCGGAAATCACCTCTTTAAAAAATGAAATTTCGACTAAAGAAACTGAAGTAAACAATTTATATGACACTTACATTTCTGAAGCTGAAGGCACTGCCGGAACCCAAAAACTTGGGAAAGGTCCCGTGTATAAAGAAAAACGTGAAAAACACGACGCAGAACTGGCAGCCCTTCAGGAATTAAAACAAAACAACAACGAAAAAATAAAGGAAGCTGAAAGTCAAATCGCCCTATTAATTACTGATTATAACACCAAAGTGGCCGAAACCCAGCCGGTCATTGATGGCTTTGATGGTTTGATGGCACGGGTAGATGCACTCGGCACCTTGCCGCTGCTCCCCTCCCTGTTTATTATGCTCCTTTTTTTAGCCATTGAAACGGCGCCCATCATCGCAAAACTGCTTTCGACAAAAGGCGCTTACGACCTTAAACTCGAGGAAGAAGAAAACGCTCTGGAAACTTGGGTCGCACAACAAGCACACCAACGAAAAGTCGTCTTGCAAACCGATACGGAAGTTAACAACAGGGTGTATGCAGATATCGCAGAAGAGCAGGAACTCTATGACTACAAACGTAAAAAAGCAAGGGAATTATTACAACTCCAGGCCGATGCTTTTTACAAAAAACAAGTAAGTTTATTTAATAAGTAGAATTGCTAGATCAAACAAAATCAATAAAAGGTTTTTAAAAATGATAAAATGCATCTTCATAATGAGTAACTAGCTCTGTGGTGTTGTTTTTTAAAACGGCAATGATGTCAAAACGGGTTTCAAGCTCAATATCATTTTCCTCCAGATAGGCATTCATCACTTTTACGATTTGTTTTATTTTACCGGGAGTCACAAAACTTTGCGGGTCACCAAAAAAGTCAGAGTTTCGGGTTTTGACTTCAACACACACAATCAGATTGTCTTTTTGGGCAATGATGTCAACCTCGGCATGTTCAAAGTAATAGTTGCGGTCTAAAATTGTATAGCCATTTACCAGCAAATGTTGCGCTGCAAGTTCTTCACCTATTTTTCCGAGTTCGTTGTGTGTTGCCATGATGTGGTTTCAGGTTTCTGTTTATCCTCCCCGCTTCGTCGCTAAAGCTTTTAAGCGTCGGCGACCTAAATCCCACTCCAAACCTGCCTGCCGGGAGGCAGGAGAAGGGGACTTTCTCAGGTTTCAGGGTTCAATTTACAAAATTTTATTTTCCAAACTTCCGTCATCGGTCATCCTGCACCCAGCCAAAAAACTCACCTCCTCACAAACTCACAAACTCACAACAATTTTCTACCTTTACAGGAATGGAAAAAACTGCTTTGGAAATACAGATTTCAACCCTGCCCGACAGTGCCGGTGTGTATCAGTATTATGATAAAAACGG
>DAINOA010000169.1:0-421 GCA_036735625.1 Planktosalinus sp.
CGTCAATTAGAACTGCATATCCTTTTTCAGGGTATTCAGAAGTAAGTGCGTCGTCAGTGATAAAAGTGATAACGTTGCCTGAGTAAATGTAGCTGTTGAAAGTGGCACCTACAGCAATTTCGTTTGGAAGTGAACCGGGCTTGTATTCACTACGGAGTTTGTATTTTTTCATACCAAACTTACCGTTGATAGAGCTTGATGTTTCACCTTTACCAAACAACCATGTACCATCGTTGTTGGGAGCAAACAGACCGATTGCGTTTTGCAAAGCGTCTTGGGACTGGTATTGGAATTTTGCGTTTTGGATTACCACGTAGTGGTTGCCTTGATACATCCTCCTACGCTCGTTCAGGTATTGAATTGCGTTCTTGAAGTTTTTTACAGTAAGGATGCTGTAATCTTCGTAGAAAGCATACCGCTC
>DAINOA010000169.1:431-2752 GCA_036735625.1 Planktosalinus sp.
ATTGAGGAATAACACCATCACCAATCACAACACTTTTACCATCAACTTGAATTTCACTGCGTTGTGTTGAAGGGTTCATTGAGCTGCGGGAGAAAAGACATGCTGCGTTTGCGCTTTCAAGGAAGTGGTCAGCAACCATCCTGTCAATGCTCTTCATTTCATACAGCTTCACTTCTTTAGCCCTTGCACCACGTTTCATTTTGGTCACATCTTCTTCAGACATGAAATAAAGTTCGTTGGTTGCAGCAAAATCACTTGATTGAGAAGCATCAGAACGGATTTTAATCATCCAGTTAATGTGACGCTCAAAGTTGTACATGTTCTTTACAGAACCCCTTACAGAATACTCTGGGTGGGCGTTGTAACCGTACCTTATGTAGTTTAAGGTAGTGGTGTAAGTGACATCAATGTTTTCATTCCACGATTTTATCGTGTATTTGAAAATATCATCAGCCATGCGTTCACCGTCTGTAATGAAGTAAAACTGTTGACGGTTCTGAAGGATACCTACATCGTATTTGGCGAAATAATTTGACCTGAGATAAATGTCAAATTCCCCGGTTGTTCCTGTTGAGTTCCTTGCAAAGAAAATGGTAGGGAGCTGCTCATCTTTGTGGTCCCAAATAAAGCTCCATGTATCAAGTTCTTTTTCTTTTTTCAACATGTTGGTTTCGTCTTCTGTATAAACGTTACCAAGCATTTCAACAAGTTTGGTCAGTGACTGACTTTTGTTTGCACGGGTACGGGAATAAATAGCAAGATGCTCTGGGCTGCGACCCAAAAGCTCTGACATAGACTCAACGGAGAAAGCTTCGATACCCCCTTTATTGTCTATTGTTTGTTTACTGATTAATTTCATGTTTTAATAAGTTTATGAAACAAAAATGGATAAGTTTTTAAAATAATTTCTTAGATAAATTCGGGTCCCACATCATAAACCTCAAAATCATTTCTGTTTCTTTGGTTTGTTTTGGATGGAAGGGGTTGTGCTTTTCTTGCGTAAGGTTGAGGAATCTGTTCCCTCAACTTTTTGTTTTCTTCTACCAGTTTTTCAACGTATTGTTCAATCTGAGGCATTTTGACAGCAAGTGTTGTAAGATATGCGATTTCCCTAGGGTCGTTAAGTGAACGTGTAAGCATTGACTTACCATCATCCCCTATGTCAAAAATTGCTTGATACACTTTCTGTTTGTCTTGAGGTGTTATTTCAAACCTGTGTATATCATCTGTCGTTTCCAAAAAACCCCTTACTTCGTTTTCTGTTTTTTCCCAAAAACCTTTCAAACCGTTAAAAGTTTCTTGTTCTTTTTTCTGGTTTTCTGTTTTTGCAAACTCACTCCACGCTTTTTTGACACCGTTGAGTTTGGTATCGTAATTGGTTGAGTTTTTAATGTTTTCTATTTCCTCAAACATTTCATCTTCTGTCAAATCAGGAAAGTCTTTTGAGATTTTCCATTTCAACAACGCTTCTTCCGTATATTCATTTGGGTCTTCACTGTAATCAAAATCTGCAAGTGGTCCTGAATCAAGACCCGCATAACTTGCAATTGTATCAGTGTCACCGTTACGGTAAGCATCAATGATTGAAAGTTCTTCTTCAGTAAACTCAGGTTGTGTTCCCCTTGTACCATATTCCAGCAATGAAATCTGTTGCGGTATTGAAAGTTCACTTACCCTCATTTCCTTCTCCCCCCCTTGTTTACCTGTTACAAACTTCCCTTCTGGAAGATTGAGTTTTTTGGTTACATAAGAAGCCAACCATAATTGTGCGGGGTCTTGTGTCAACTGCGGTTTGGAAACAGGTTTTTTTGGTTCATCCCATGTTTCCTGATTATTATTTTCGTTTATAAACGAATCAAACACAATACCATCTTCTTCGTAACTGCCTGCGATGTTTTCTTCTTCCATTTTTTTATAAGTTTTTTTCTTAGTGATTTACAAGTGCCGTCAATTATACAAAAAAAAACAATAAAATATTTTAAGTCACTGTTATTTCTTCAAGAATATCATCATATACAAGTGTTAAAGCATCACACCCTGCAACAAAAACATCAAAACCTGAAAAATACTGAATCACAGAACAGGTTTGAGCAGTAATAAAAGACATTACTATTTCTATGTTTTCTGTTACATTGTATATAGAAACAATCCCCCCAAGCTGCGCACCTGACTGTATGTTGTCAATAAGAATGTTCTGGATGTATTCAACACCGTTGACAGTAATTGACACAAGTTCATAAGGGTTGCTTGTTTCAGAATCATAACGATATTGAAACAAACCGTCAAATATACCAAAAGTATTGAATCCCCATTCAGCACCG
>DAINOA010000170.1:0-2750 GCA_036735625.1 Planktosalinus sp.
GGTTTACTCGGAGAAGCATCATTGACAAACGAAGCCATTTGCAAATTCAAAAAATAAGTGCCGTCTTTGATGTCGTTTTTTACAAAAATAAATTCGGTGATGGTAGCATTTTTTCTTGGGGCTTTTGGGTAATTCCAGAATGCACGGTGTGCCAGTAATTCGCCGTCGTCTTTTTCCCTGTCCACAGACGGTAAATCAATCAGCAAATGCTCGATGCCAATATCCCTTAAAAACAAAGCAGCATCCTCCAGCAAATAAGGCCAGTTGGTATGTGAGTATTGTTTGGAACGTTTTTCAAGCGTGTTAGGAATCGTGCGAATCACAATAGCTTGAGGTGTAGCGCCATTTAGTGCCTTTTCGATTTGCTTTTTGGAGATTACATAATCTTCTTTTCCTAAAGATTCCGGGGCGACTGTGATGACTTCTGCCAGAAAGAAAAATTCTTTCAACGCCTTGTTAACCGAGTAAAATTCTTCAGAAATATGCCCGTAACATTCTGTATGTGTGCCGTGTGCGTGTGGATTGAATTGTATATTGTTGAAATTGATAGAGGCGCCTTCACTCACTTTGGCAATCCAACCATCGTCTTCCACCGGTTCAATTTTGGGTTCGTCGATGTACCAGGCATTGGGATTTTTTTTGCTGGCTATTAATGGGATTGAAATATCAAGGGGTTTTGATAAGTCGATGGTATAGGTTTTGTTTTGAAATGTAATTTTTGAAATCATAGTGGTTATAAGGGTTTCGAAAAAAATCAGCGAAAATCAGCCTAATCTTCGGGCTAAAATTTCCCGCTGATTTCGCAGATGTGCGCAGAGATTTATAAATTTAGTAAAAATAAATCGGCCGATAACCCATCACCTAAGAATTTTCCTTTTTTGGTAACCAAAAGTGTGTCGCCGTCCAGATAGAGGAGGTGTTCTTCCAGGTGTTTTTGGGCTTGTTGCAAGAGGTATTCTTTGTATTTGTTGCCAAAATCCTTCTCCACCCGATTCACAGAAACACCCCAAATGGTGCGCAGGCCTGTCATTACATATTCGTTATAACGGTCTGTAATAGTGAGGGTTTCGGTTTCTGAGGGGAGTTTGCCTTTTTTAATGGATTTGATGTATAGGGTATTGTTTCTCACATTCCAGCTGCGGATTTTTCCATCATAAGTGTGTGCTGAGGGACCAATACCCAAATAGCTTTTTCCCTGCCAGTAGGCCGTATTGTTTTTGCTGAACCAGCCTTCCTTGCCAAAATTGGACAATTCATAATGCACAAAGCCCTTTCGTGTAAGCGTGTCTATCAAAGTGTGAAAATGTTTTTCTGCGAGCTCATCATCCACCGGTGGAACAATGCCTTTTTTGATGAAGGTTTCCAAAGCAGTTTTAGGTTCAACAGTAAGTGCATAACTCGATATATGCGGAATCCCAAAAGAAAGCGCCTTTTCAATATTTTGTTTCCAGCGGTCGTTAGTCATTCCCGGAATGCCATAAATTAAATCGAGGGATATATTCTCAAAGTACCGGGTTGCCAACGACAGGCAATGTTCCGCTTCTTGCGCATTGTGTGCACGGTTCATGAGTTTTAAATCATCTTCAAAAAACGACTGAATGCCAATACTCAACCTATTAATGGGCGAATCTGTCAGTTGTTTGATTTTTTCTTCTGTGAGATCATCGGGGTTGGCTTCGAGGGTTACTTCGACAGGCTCAGCAACCTTATAGTTATTGTAAATGGATTTAAAAATTAGCTCGAGTTCCTCCCGTGTCAACAAACTGGGAGTTCCTCCTCCAAAATAGATAGTTTCTATGGTGCCCTCAATCTCTTCTTTTCGTAAAACGAGTTCGCGGCAAAGTGCATCGACCAAATCCGTTTTCTTTTTCAAAGAAGTAGAAAAATGAAAGTCGCAATAGTGGCAGGCTTGCTTGCAGAAAGGGATGTGTATATAGATTCCGGACATTTTTTAATAGTGTTCAGTGGTCAGTTGCAGTGGTCAGTAATTTGCTTTCAGTTTTAAGGTTACAGATTATAATTATTAAATTGGAGTGTTAACACCACTACATACGCATTGTTTATTCCAGTAATTCCTTCACCTTTGGATCACCTTCTATATTGCGCATTTGGCGTTCTACCCATAAGGCACGATTAGCAACAAACGCACTCGGCGGATTGATTCTATACTTTTTTGGATTGGGCAAACTGACAGCTAATCTTGCGGCTTCATTTCGGGTTAATTTTATAGCAGGTTTTTTGTAATAATGTTGAGATGCAGCTTCTACACCATACACACCAACACCCATTTCTGCGATATTTAAATACATTTCCAAAATGCGTTTTTTGCCCCAGATGGTTTCAATCATAAAGGTAAAATAAACTTCAAGTCCTTTACGAAACCAACTTCTCCCTTGCCATAAAAAAACGTTTTTTGCTACTTGCTGCGAAATTGTGCTGGCCCCACGTATTTTTTTTCCATCTTTCTTCTTATTATAATCTAATGCTTTTTCTATACTTTTTTTATCAAAACCGTTGTGTGTTGCAAATAGTTGGTCTTCTGAACCAATAGCTGCAAGTTTAATGGATCTTGGCATTTTTTCAAATAAAATATAATCGCGTTTTAAACCTTCTCCAGACGTCCAGCTATTAAACTGGGTAATGGTAATAGGCGGATTAATCCATTTTAAGGCAACAATATAGACGAGTTGCGCTATGAACAGGATTATGAAAATCCTCTTTGTCAATCTCCAAATTTTTTTCAAAGTGTC
>DAINOA010000171.1:0-2744 GCA_036735625.1 Planktosalinus sp.
GTAGAGTTGGTCATTTTCAAATGAACTCACTAATATATCAAGGTTTCCATCTTGGTTTAAATCAACAGCATTGATGTTGAAAGATTGTCCCGGTTGTGTATCGATTTCAATGGGTTCACTAAAGTTGCCTTGTCCTAAATTTTCATACCATACTAAAAGTTGAGAAGAAACATAAATAATATCAGTTTTGCCATCGTTATTAATATCTCCTTTCGTTAATACTCCGGCGCTCGCATCATCATCTATGAGGTGGGGTGAGGGGTTGAAAATCTGCCCTGTTGCCGTTTGGATTATAAAGAGCAACACAATTAAAAAGTGAGTTTTCATCTTTATTGGTCTTTATAAATAACATTTTCTTGTACAGCACCGTCTTCATACTGTTTTTCAATTTTATACAGGCCGGGGTCTAAATTATTGATTAAATTAGGATTGTTTATACCTGTAGAGTCTTGAGCTGTTATAGTAACATTTGTGTTAAATACATTGTCGTTAAACTTGGTGACACTTCCTCCAATGGGTGCCCTGTTCCAGTTATTATAACATTTTCTTGTCCATTGCCCATAAGAATCAGGAAACGGTTGGTCAAAAACAATGTGAATAGCAGAATGATTGGGATGAGTGATGCTTGAAAAGTCGGTCTCATCTTTTTCTATATCTAACAAAGAATTATGTGAGTAAGTAAATGAAACATCTTCATAAGGCAAGGGTTCTCCGTCTGGGCAGTCACAATCACATTCAAAAAAACGATATTTAAACCCGGGTTGAAACAAAGGGGGATTTGGTGGAGAGGGAAGTGGTCCTGAAATATAATACTCCCCTTTGTATGGCTCATAGAGCGATGCTATGGTGCCTTTCAAAGGTTGAAGAATGGGTATGGAATTTAGTTTTTCTTTAATCCTAATTCCTTGACCTATTGTAAAACCATCAGTACATGCCGCCGGGCTGTATGACATAATGTTTCTCACATCATCTGCTACAATTTGGTAAGGTGTGCCTTGACAGTCCCTTCTATCATTACCATTAATTGTTCCTGTATAATTACAATTTTCATCAATATAGAAATATCTGTAAGGTCCATTTACATAGCAATCGCTATCAGGTAGACTGTTTACTACACAATATTCATCTGTAAATGCTGGCATTGCCGGGGTGTCAATAATTAAATCTCCTTTTTGTGTTGCATTAAAATACGGTACGAAAGGATCATTTGGATCTGGTAAATCGTTGGGATCTCTGGTCACATGTTCACAGTTGTGAGGATTTGAAGAGCTCCAACCACTAAAAGTGTGGCTAAGACCTAGAGCGTGTCCAATTTCGTGAACAAAAGTTTTTGTTGTAAGTCCCCCATTGTGTGTCGTTATTTTATTAGCGGGAATACTTGCTGCAGCTCCACCAAAATCCTCATTGCCGTGTGAGGGAACATATACGTTCATTGCATTTGGGTTGAAATTTCCACTTGAAGTAGCATAACTCCATAAAGTTCCTCTCTCACATCTGCTTAAAAAGCTTAAGCCAAATTCATCTACTACTGCTGGAGAATTACAGGGGTCTGGTTCTATAAAAGGGAAATTTTTACATCTATTTCCAGTACAATTAATATTGTATTTTTTACGAATAGCAATTGGCGGGCTGTCAAAATTATCCCATCCCTGGTATTTAAAATACACTCCTACCGGGTTGTAAAAAATATTTAAATATTGTACAGACTCCAAAACCCTTTGTTCACTAAGTGCCTGTGATCCTGAATTGCCATTTGGATCATTGATTTGCCAATAGAAAATATTGACTACAATGGGCTCCATCGTATTAAGAACCTCAGGGTTGTTTGAATAAGAATGAACCCCTTCAGGGTCTGCTTCATTAGTATCTGGTGTCACACAAATGTCTAAAAAACTATCTTGGGCAATTATCAAACTTGATTTGACGCTAAAAAGGAACATAATTAGAACAACAACTTGTATTGTTTTGTTAATTAGTTGGTTGGTTGGTTGGTTGGTTGGTTGGTTGGTTGGTTGGTGTTTTCATAACTACTACTTTAAGTTAGAATGTTAAATAAATCCTAAAGATATTAAAAAAATAAAATATTAAAAAACATTTTTTTAACAAAAAAATTTACTCTTTTTTATTCTTCACATGAGTTTCCAGCCACTCATCCTGCTCCCATAGCATATGCATAATACTTTCTCTGGCAGCATAGCCGTGGCTTTCATTAGGTAACATAACCAGTCTCACAGGAGCCCCTAAACCTTTCAGTGCGTTGAAATAACGCTCACTTTGCATCGGGTAAGTACCTGAATTGTTATCTGCTTCACCGTGAATGAGCAAAAGGGGTGTTTTCATTTTATGGGCTTGCATAAAGGGTGACATGGTGTTGTAAACTTCAGGAGCTTCCCAGTAGTGACGTTCCTCGGCTTGAAAGCCAAATGGCGTCATCGTTCTGTTATAAGCACCACTCCTTGCGATTCCTGCAGCAAACAAATCAGAGTGGGAGAGCAGGTTGGCTGTCATAAAGGCACCATAACTGTGACCGCCCACTGCCACACGATTTCTGTCAATGTACCCTAAAGCATCCACTGCATCAATCCCGGCTTTCGCATTAGCAACCAATTGTTCTACAAATGTATCGTTGGGTTGTTCGCCGTCTTCACCAATAATGGGAAACGCCGTATTGTCAAGCACCACATATCCCCGGTTTACCCAATACAAAGGCGAACCGTAACTCATATAAGTAAATTGATTGTCGC
>DAINOA010000172.1:0-2712 GCA_036735625.1 Planktosalinus sp.
TCCCCTTGATTGGTCATTTTTGCATCATATTGAACCCCGGAAGCCGTTATAATAAATTGCAAACTTTGTTGCCGGTCATTATAACCATTGAGAAGTATAAAGAAAAAATCCTGATTGCCAATCTGGTCACGTTCCATTAATTCCCTTGGGATTAAATCGGGATTGGGGTCATACATTTTTGCTCCAAAGTAAATACCCAAATCATCATAAACTATTTTTACTTCGGTTTTTAGACTGTCTGGTATGGGTCTCCCGTTTACGGGTTGTCTTTCTACAAAATCAGTTGCTATTGCCGCATTTTTCCACGCTTCATCATCAAGGATTCCATCTATTTTTGGCGCTTGGGAAATTTTAGTGATTGTAATCTGTTTTCTTTGAAGTGTATCGAGTGGTTGTGTGTAGCCATGTATTGAAAACAAAATGAAGATTAGAAAGGTATGGGTCACAAATTTACTCATAGATAAAATTTATAAAAAGACACCATAAAAACTAATGTGTTACACTTATATTGTAAATTTTTAAAAATTTTGAAGGTAACTTTATAAATGGAAGTACCACACTACTTTTGACAATCAAACAATTTATGATTCTTATTATAAAAACATAATTTTTATATGAAATATTTTATTAAATTTATTTTTTTTAACTAAATAACTTTCAATTTTATGGAAACAAAAATTTCAACAAAATTTATTGTAGAATTGGTGGGTACCTTCTCATTGGTTCTTTTTGGTTGTGGAGCTGCAGCGGTTTCAGGTGTTGACACTATTGCCGGTTTATCAGGTTTGGGCCTTTTAGGAATTTCTTTTGCGTTTGGTCTTGCCGTTGTGGTCATGGCTTATGCAATTGGAGGCATCTCGGGTTGCCACATCAATCCTGCGATTACCATTTCGATGCTCGTTGCCGGCAAAATTGACTTAAAAGATGCCCTGGCTTATATTGTTGCACAAATGATTGGTGCTGCTTTGGCAGCATTTGTATTGATGCAAATTTTAAGCGGGCAGTCCGGTTTTGAGATGGGTGAATATGCCCTGGGCTCAAATGGCTGGGGCGAAAACTACCAAAACAACTTCAATGTTACGGCTGCATTTATTGCCGAGGCGGTACTTACCTTCTTGTTTTTGTTTGTTATTTTTGCGACCACATCAAAATGGGGAAACAGCACAATGGCGGGATTGGCGATTGGTTTGACTTTAGTATTAATTCACCTGGTTGCTATCCCTATTACCGGGACATCTGTAAACCCGGCACGTAGTTTTGGCCCTGCTGTTTTTGCCGGTGGCGCAGCACTTTCACAACTATGGTTGTTTATTGTGGCTCCGCTTGTGGGTGGTGTTGTGGCTGCGTTGTTTTGGAAGGTGGTTGAGAAGTAAGTTTTTATTTCACAATACTAAAATCCAGTAGCTAATTGTTACTGGATTTTATTTTTTTAAAAACTTTGTAAAAACCCTTTTGTTATTTTCAATTAATTCAATGAAATAAACTCCATTTTTAAGTAGTGAAACATCTACAAAGCCTTCTCCAGCTTCTTGTTTTATTAATAACTCCCCTTGAATGGAATAAATTTGTAAAGTGTCGTAAGGCTTGTTTCCCCAATACAATTTGTTTGAAACAGGGTTGGGATAAAGTGACACCTTTTTGTTTTCAAATTCTTCTTGGGACAAAATAAAATCATAATATTGGGCTTGATTCCCTTCATTGTCGGTGATTGCTAATATATATTCTATATCATTAACAAATACAACGATACTGTATGTGAATTGTTTAGGAACTCCGTCATTATAGAAAAAATCAATATATGCGGTTTCCAAATCACAATATTCTTCACATTCTAAGAGTGTAATTTCGGCATCAAAAATATCCATTGTTTCGTTTCCTTCATCTATTAAAATGTTGCCACTTACAGTATTTGTTTTAATAAAAGTTGAAAAGTATCCGGGTTTTCCTCATTAATATCTAAAAGAGCTGCGTTTGACTCTGATGGGATACTATTGTTGTAATTTACCCCATTATAATCAAACTGAAACAGCCGCCAGGTGGTGTCATATATTATATCTATTTCCTGGCCAAAACCAATAAAAGAGATTAAAAATGCTGATATTATTACTAATTTTCTCATAATTTTAATTTTTAATAAGGTTAATAAAAAAAATTACTCTTTTATTAATTTTATTGTTTCTTTAGAACTTCCTGAGGTAATAGTGATAAAATACAAGCCAGTTAGAAACGACTCCAATTGTATGCTTTGTTCTGTAATTTTTGACCCTTCAAAAACAAACTTTTGTCCTAAAATAGTAAACATTTCAATTTTGTCAATGGGTTGATTGGTTGAAATAGTTGTCTTTTCTCTTGCAGGATTGGGAACTACGGTTGCTTGAAACTTTGTAAAACTTTGGGTAGATAAAACGCTATTTTCAAGCCAACAAAAACTCATCAAGTTAATACAAAACAAAATAACATCCATATTTCCATCTTCGTTAACGTCATAAATATTTGGATTTAAACTACCGCTTGGCTTAATAATTAAAGACTCTCCAAAATTTCCTGCGCCTTCTAAATTATCAAACCAAAGTAATTCGTTAAAATTTGTGTGTATAATATCTTGATTACCGTCATTATTTACATCAGTTATAAAGGGACCAAAAAATGTCTGAATACCAGATTTAATAATATTTTCTTCACTAAAATTGCCTTGACCGTCTAAATTTTCCC
>DAINOA010000173.1:0-2700 GCA_036735625.1 Planktosalinus sp.
AATCACCCGCCTCGCTTCCACAAAAGCCTTATTCCAGTAGGATTCATCCATTGCAGAAACAATCACACCCTGTGATGTAGAAGAATGAATGAACAAAATTTTACCGGGAAACACATCCACAACAAGCCCCACGTGGTTAATGTAGTTGCGTCTATTATCTGTTTTAAAAAAAACGAGATCTCCTATTGCAACATCATTCAGGTTTATTTTTTTACCTTTTTTTGCCATATCCCTTGAAATGCGGGGTAAGAGAATGTCTTCCTCTTTAAATGCTGTATAAATAAGACCCGAGCAATCCATCCCTTTTGAGGTTGTGCCACCAAATCGATAGGGTGTACCGTGAAAAGAGCGGGCAACTTCAACGATGTTTTTTACTTTTAATTCGATGGGTTTTGTTGATCTAGCTTCCGTTTCATTATAGACAACCACTTCCTTATCATTAGTTATAGGGATGATTTTTTCAGTATTTTTAGGAATATTTCTGGTAGAAGTGTCCAGGATAATATTCCTGTCATATTTTTTTCTTGAAGTTCCGCAAGATGTTAAGACAAGAGCCGATATTAATAAAACGAATAATTTTTTCACAGTAGGTTATTTTTTAAGCTATTCACTATGAGGCTTGCCGTTTTTTCGCTGGCACCTTTTCCGCCCAATTTCTTCTCCAGGTCATAATAATCCAGAAACAAAGTTGCTCGTTTGTAATCATCCAAAATTTTTGTCAATTCTTCTTTTAAGCGATTTTTGTTAAAATCTGTTTGAATGAGTTCAGTGACCACTTCCTTGTCAAGAATCAAATTTACTAACGAAATGTATTTTAGTTTTATTACGCGTTTAGCTATTTCATAAGAAATGCGACTACCTTTATAACAAACCACTTCGGGTATTTTGTATAGAGCAGTTTCGAGAGTTGCCGTACCTGATGTAACTATAGCTGCATAAGAAACACTCAATAAATCATACGTTTTATTAAGCAACAAATGCACATTTTCTTGCTTTATAAACTGCCTGTAAAAAGCTTCATCCTGATTGGGCGCACCGGCAATTACAAATTGAAAATCAGGAAAGTCATTTACAATGCTTAACATAACTGAAAGTATCACTTTAATTTCTTGTTTTCGACTTCCGGGCAAAAGTGCAATAACGGGTCTGTTGTCAAGCCCAAGGTTTCCTCTAAAGTCTCTAGGGTCAACCAAAGGTCTGTTTGAGATTGCATCAATCAAAGGGTGTCCCACAAAATGAACCGGGAAACTGTGTTTCTTTTCGTAAAAATCTTTTTCAAAAGGAAGGATTACATACATAGCATCCACATCCCTTTTGATGGCTTTGATGCGGTTTTCTTTCCAGGCCCAAATTTGAGGCGAGATGTAATAATGGGTTGGGATTCCTTTTTGTTTTGCCCATTTGGCAATACGCATGTTAAAACCGGGATAGTCAATAAAGATAAGTGCATCGGGTTGAAAATTTTCAATATCATTTTTGCAAATGCTGATGTTTTTTAGAATGGTGCCTAGGTTGAGTACCACTTCTATAAAACCCATAAAAGCAAGTTCGCGATAATGTTTCACTAGCGTTCCGCCTTGCGCTTCCATAAGTTCGCCTCCCCAAAAGCGAATTTCAGCTTGGGTATCGAGCTTCTTGATTTCTTTCATCAAGTTGCTAGCGTGTAAATCACCAGATGCCTCTCCGGCTATAATATAATATTTCATGTCCACACCCCCTCAAAAGCAGGGGTCTCATTAATTGTAGTTCAAATCAAAATTTAGAAAATAAAATAACCAGCGCCGCCAAAATGGTTGCTAATAATACCCCCCGCGCACGATAAAGCTGCCTTTTTTTTATGTATAAAAAGAAGACAATAAGATTTAAAATAGCGCCAAGGGCTATTAAATTACCTATACTGTCATTTTCTCTTGCCAATTGGATGGAGGTTTCAAAATCATAATCCAAAAAGAAAAAAATATACAAATACATTCCGGCAAGATTTGCAATAACACCCACCAAAAACCCTATTAAAATTTCTTTTTTCATTTTCAAAATAGTACTTTAAAACGCCCAGTTGTTAATTTCCTTAATCGCGTGATGTGCTGTTAAATCAAATTGTACAGGTACAATTGAAATGTAGCCATTTGCCAATGCCGCCTCATCTGTATCTTCACCTTTATCTTCATTGACAAACTCTCCTGTGAGCCAAAAATAATCCCTTCCTTGCGGATTGGTGCGTTTGTCAAAAGTTTCTATCCATTGTGCATTGGCCTGTCTGCACACTTTCACACCCTTGATGTCTTTTTCATTTAACTTTGGAATATTCACATTGAGCACAACTCCTTTTGGTAATCCATTTTTCAAAGTTTCCATAGTGATTTGTTTGATGTATTTTGAAGCCGATTTAAAGTCAGCTTCCCATGAATAGTCTAGTAACGAGAATCCAATAGCCGGGATACCCTCAATTCCGGCCTCGACCGCAGCACTCATCGTTCCCGAATAAATGACATTTATGGAAGAATTTGACCCGTGATTAATTCCGGAAACACAGATATCAGGCTTTTTCTTTAAAATTTCATGAACAGCCAGTTTTACACAGTCAACAGGAGTGCCGGAGCAACTGTACTCCTCTTGAACGTCATCATCAATATTTATTTTATTTATATAAAGTGTGTTATTTATGGTTATGGCATGACCCATAGCACTTTGAGGGGTGTC
>DAINOA010000174.1:0-2576 GCA_036735625.1 Planktosalinus sp.
TGGGTTTTACCTCTAGCAATTGCTTCCTTCTTTTGTTGTAGAAATCCAAAACAATTTCAGGGTTTTTATGCCAGCCCAGAGGCGATGCCACTTCCATAATGTCATGGCCTTCCCAAAGTCCGTTTGCATCCCTGAAGGTATTTATCCCGCTTTCGGCACTCATTCCGGCTCCTGTAAGAACAACCAATTTCTTTTTTTGCATAACTCCTTTTTATCAAATTCTTATATTTATTCCGAAAAATAATAAAAATGATGATAGATTACCAATTATTAACCCATTTAGAATCTTACTTAACAGAAAGGCGTAGGGAACTTTTTAAAGAAGTTGTATCAGAGCGCACTAGACATTTTACAGTTGTGACTGAAGATGTGCATCAACTTCACAATACCAGTGCTGTGATGCGCACTTGTGATATTTTTGGAATTCAAGACTTGCATGTGGTTGAAGAAATTGAAGGCAAGCGCATAGACAAAGAAATTGCTATGGGTGCTCAAAAATGGGTTGATTTACATCGGCACAATCATATAGACTCCTGTATTTCTGAGCTAAAAGCGAAGGGGTATCGCATTATAGCAACAACGCCTCATAAATTTTCGAAGCTATTAGGAGATTTTGATGTAACTCAAAAGGCTGCTTTTTTCTTTGGAAAAGAATCGACTGGACTTTCAGATACCGTTTTTAAACAAGCAGATGGATTTTTAAAAATCCCAATGGTTGGTTTTACTGAAAGTTTGAATATTTCGGTTTCAGCGGCAATTATTTTACAAGACGTAACGGCTAAACTCAAAAAAACAGAGATTGATTGGCAACTTTCTCAGGAAGAACAACTGGAAAAGCGAATGGACTGGGCTATGAAAACAATCAAAAGTGTGGATGCGATATTGGAGCGGTATGAAGAAACAAATAGATAGACCTGACAGGTTTTTAAAACCTGTCAGGTCTAATATAAAAATTTATTTTTTTAATTTTTCCTTCTATTCAAAACACGGTATTCTTCATAACATTCACTCATCGCGTCAAGAATTTGAAGGTCGTTTGCAGTTCTGATAAAGGTTTCTGAGTAGTTGCAGTTGTTGAGAATTTCATCAATGTCTACTTTTTCAAGTTGAAGAACAACCATCAATGTTTCCCTATCAAATTTACTGTTCAATAAATTCCTAATGTTATCATCGGTTTTCATTTGCCGCAGTTTTCTCATTTGTGCCGGTCGTTTGCCAAAAACATTGTACAAAAAATCTGCCGGATTAAAAACCGCTCCCAGCACTTTTGATACTGCATTGGGTCGTGTTTGACCTCCTTCATAACCGGTATTTAGCCCTGAAATACTATATCTGTAGTTGTCATATATAGGGATAATTTTTGCATCTACTTCCAGATATCCTGTGAGTTGCACCGGTCTTAAAACGATTTCTTCAAGGGCAATTCCAAGTTCTGTCATTTTGATTTTAATATCCCCATATTTAAACCAGTCATTAGTCACTCTCACTCTAATAGATTTAAAGCCTAAATAGGAAAAATATAAAGTATCATTTACCTTGGCAGGGATAGAAAAAGAACCATCTTCTTTTGAAATAGAACCTACCACTTGATTCATATTGACGATATGAACATTCTCTATGGGAGTATCATCGGCATCATTGAGGACTTTGCCTTTTATGGTTTGGTCTTCATCCTGAGAAAAGCCCGCAAGGGAGACGCAAAAGAAAATAAATAAAAGACCAATATTTTTCATAGCAAAAATTGAAGGCTAAATATATAAATATAGCTGCTAAAACAGAATTAAACAGGGAATATTATACAAAAATTAACAAGCTTAGGATTTTCTTCTGCGACGCCCTCCGGTACCTTGCGGTTTTGAATCACTGCTGCGTCGTTTTCCTCCACCGGCAAATTTTGAGTTGTCTTTGCTTTTGAACTCGCGTTTCCCTTTATCACCAAATCCGCCACCTCGGGGTTTATCATCACTTCTTTTTTTACGAAAACCACTTTTGTCATCTCTTCTTCTCCGGTTGCCGCGGTCTTTACCACCACCGTCTTTTGAGACTTCAACGTTTACGTGCCTGCCTTCCAGTTTGAAATCTTCAAAAATGCCCAGAACGAGTTCCTGATGTTTGGTGTCAGTATTGAAAAAGGAAAAGCTGTCTTTTACATCCACGCGATAGACGTCGTCTTTACCAAGACTGAGCAAATCTCTTAAAAAGTCTTTTAAACTCATCCAGTCAAAACCATCTTTATTACCCACATTGAGGAAATAGCGTGTTGTGTCTTCGTCTGCGGTATCTTCTCTGTGGCTTCCCTCGCTAACGTTTAATTCCTTAGCGTTTTTATATCGACTGTAAAAACGACTGAATTCGACAGAAAATACTTTTTTGATTAAATCTTCTTTACTCAATCCTTCAAGTACTTCTTCAATATTGGGAAGGTAGGTATCTATATCGTGATTAATTTCAGTATTTTTAATGCTGTTCGCCAGGTGAAAGAGTTGAATTTCACAAATTTCCATTCCGTTTGGAATTTCTTTGGTGACAAATTTCTGTTGTATAATTTTTTCTATACTGCGAATTTTTCTTACTTC
>DAINOA010000175.1:0-2480 GCA_036735625.1 Planktosalinus sp.
GTGTCAATATCAGGAGTGTTGACGTGGACAACGGGAATAAACCTGTTCTTTTCAGAATAAAACCTGTTTATTTCCCCACAAGTTGATTCAATGTTTGCTTCCTGTTCGTTGATTTGAGAAGTGACATGTTCAATCTTTTCATCAAGTTTTGTTAAGTGGCTTTCCAACGCCTCTAAAGCTTGATTGATTTCACGTTCTTTCTCTGAAACCTTCATAAGTTTTATATTGATTTCTTCAAGTTCAGGTTCGTGGGTGTTTCTCGCATTGATGCTTCCCCAATCCATTTGCTTGTTGCGAAGTTCTTTTGAAACTTTTTGTTTGATTTCACACAGTTCTGATAACTCACCTTGATAATTTGATTCTTTCATCTGTGTTTTTTCATAAAAGTGTTCAAGTTCTTCTCTTTCATTTATCAATGAACTTTCTTTTATGAACATTCGTTTTAAATCATCAAAACAGTCTTTTACTTTTTCTTGTTCAGCACCTGTAAGACCGTTGTAAAAAATTTCAAAACCTTCTTTACTTACACTAAGCAGAGAACCCAACCTATCAAACACATCGTTAAAAACCGTTTTACCCACATGTGTATCTTTAGGTAAAACGGTTAGTTCTTTGGGGTTTCGGTTGCAGGTTCAGGAGTGAAAGACTTGAGTGCGTCTTTCATTTTTTTGTTTTCTTCTTCAAGGTTTTTGGTTTTCTCTTCTAATTCTTTGTTTTTTTCTTCAACGCTTAAATCAACTTTTTCTTCTTTATAGATTTCCTGTACCCGGTCAAGCACAATATAAGCCATCATGGCATCTACAAGAATACCTATAAAAATGTTGAGTATGGTGTAAAGACCTTGGATTATTGAAAAGTCAGAATTGTCTGTAATAGCCCAAAGAGTAAAACCTAAAAGCGTAAACTGGATAAGACTACCCGCAATAACAGCAAGAAACTTTCCTTCCTTGCTTATTTTGGTTGTTTTACCTTGAATTTCTGCAAACTTGAAATACATGAATGTCATGTTTATCAAACTTCCAGCAAGAGTCAAAGCAAACCATCCATACCAAGGTTGCATGGTAGCTGAACCTAAAAGAATCGAAACAGTGTGAAGAATGAAAACATTGATTAACAGCAACAAAACTGCTGCTGATTGGACAACTATGATTGCAGGTATCGAACCCGCTGCCTTGATTGTTTCGATGTCACTTGATTTGAGTCGCATATTTCAGGTTGGGTTTTGATTTCCCTCCACACATCTTTGATTGCATGAAGGTATTTGGACATTAACTCTTTTCTCATGTAGCCTGACTCAAGCAGTGAATCAAGCAAAAGGTTGAGTTCCTTCTGTTTTTCTTCACGCAAGTCAAACCATTCTGCATTAACTTTCTTCATAATAAATACGGTATTTGGTTTTCTTGTAAATAAACTCAGTTGACTGACGGTTTTTAAGAAGGATATTTACTTTTTTGTTTTTTTTATCTCCTTCTCTTTTAAGTTTACGTATTGCAAACACTTCATCTGTTTTGACTGCAACGAAATCAAACCAGTGTCTGGTTTCAAAAGTATCAGAGACAGGAATACTTATGTTTCCCAAATAAACGGTTTTAACCGCAATCATAAACGGTTGTTTTTCTTGGGCTTTTACTGTTGATGAAAGCAAAAGAAACAAAAACAAAATATTTTTCATGCTGTAAATTTTAAATCAGATTCAACAATAAGTTTTTCTCCCATATCATGTTCTTCTATGAAAAATTTGATTCCTTGAGGCAACCACTCAATCATTAACCCTTTTGAACAAATATGAAGTCTTTCATTTGTATTTAGAATTTTTTGACAAAAGGTTTTGTCTATTTCATCAAATCTGTTTTCTTCAACAAGCCTGACAATTTCAGGATGAAACACCAACTCTATTTTACCATGAAGTGTATACCATCCCGGATAAACACTACTGTTTACAACCACAACAGCAACTTTACCATCTCTTATTACTTTTTCCATTTTGTTTGTTTTAATTGTCAAACCAAAATACAATCCTTACGTTTTCGGGTTCACCCAGTTCTTTCAGTTCTTCAAGGTTCGTAAAGAAGAGCGGTGTGATTTCTTTTTCAAACCCTTTTGGATAATCATGCTCAAGAAGTTCTTTAAGTGTGAGATAAGATGCTGAGTGCGCATCTATAGACCAAGTAAGGTACTCTTTAAAAACTTCATTGCTTATGTCTTTTGGCAACTTTTTGGGAACACTGATGGGGGTACATGTTTTGTTCCTAACCCCTGCAAGAATACCAAACAGTAGATAATTCCTAAAAGAAAATACTTCTGTACTTTTTTCTGTTCCTCTATCGTTTTGTTCCCATTCACTCATAGTAAAATGGTTTTTCACCATTTCCCATTTACCTTCTTTCTTCACTTCTGCAAATGCGTGTATGTCACATCCCATAATTTTGTATTAAAAAACCTGTCACCAAGACCAGTTATCACCTAACGTCTTTTTCGCT
>DAINOA010000176.1:0-2478 GCA_036735625.1 Planktosalinus sp.
AATGTCACTTATCTGCAAGTGTGAAATACCTGAAGGAACAATTGCAAACTCAATTTCACCCGGTTGCTGTGTCAGAGTCAAAGAAGACGTTGTTGTTGAACGCAACCTCCTGAACTGTAAGTCGGCTCCTGATTTACCAGAAAATATCTGTTGACCCGTTCCTGCAAGGTTTGAAGCTGTGTTTGCTTCCCCTGTCGGTACAGCCCAATCAACACCGCTAGGGGTTGCTGAGTTTGCACGGAGGAAAGTACCATCAGCTCCCACTGCAACAGCAACAGGTGTTGTACCGTTGGATACGTAAGTCGTACCTTTGGTTATTGACAATGCTGCCTGTTGAATTGCTTGAAGCAGTGTGACAGCGTGGGGGTTTGATGTTGATGCAATATGGGAGTCAATCTGTCCGTGGGTGTTGGTTCCCGCACCTGAAAGGTTCTGGTGAATGATTTGTGATTCATCAACTGTAAACTCAACCACGTCACCGTTGAGAGCAACGCTTAGGCGGTTGTTTGTTGAATCAAGTGAGTGGAACCTAAGAACAACCCCTGACTTGTCTTTGACTACTGCAACACCGCTTCCCATTGATTGAGAAGTGTTTGCTTCACCAATGTCTAAACCCCACTCAAGACCTGAAACAGTCACAGAGTTTGCTTTCAACACCTGACCGTTTATACCCACAGCAAGCGGTACCAACTGTGAACCGTTACCTACATACAGGTTTCCTTTTGTAAATGCAAGGGCAGAAGTTACAAATACCTGTTCAGCAGTTGTGTTGTGAGGGTTTGTTGTAGCTGCAATGTGTGAGTCTATTTGAGCATGGGTGTTGCTACCGATGTTCAAAAGGTTTGTGTGGTCAATTGTGTTTTGAGGGTAGTGTAATGCAGCATCTGCAATGTGTGAATCAATCTGAACGTGTGTGTTTGTACCACGGTTCAATATCACGGTATGGTCAATTTGGGCTTGTGTGAAGTGGATGTTTGCTTGACCGATGTGTGAAGGAATCTGGGCAGCGGATACTTGGTCAGGACCTCCTAAATCAAGTGTGGTTGCCGTGTTGATGTTGGGTAAAGCATCAAGCTGGTCTTTAAGACTCTTCCCCATTGCAGCAGACAACGCTTTGTTTGTTTCTGTTGACGTAAGGATGTTCCTTATGTCAATGGTTTTGAGAATGGTTGGGTCTGAGTTTTCTTTTCCTGCAAGAGCTGCAACCAAACCAGAAACATCTGCAACAGCTATCCCATCAACCTTGTTGTAATGTGAATCAATCAAATCAACACTAATTGTACCGTCTTCTGACATTACGGCGTTCATTGCATTAGGTGTGATTTTAAGAAGGTTGGTGTTTGTAACAACCGCATTGAGGTTTGCAAAGTACGCAATTATATCAGCCTGTAACTGTGCGGAACTTTTAAGTGCCATATCTAAAGTTTTTTATACGAAAAAAGGGTTCCAATATGTTGCCCCATCAGGCTTTTTGTGTAGCACTTCCTTAAAATCACTTATTCTTTTTTCTATATGTTTTCTTCCAAATTTTGCCAGCCACTTGGGTTTAAAGCAATTTTTTTCACGGACAAAAACAACAGTTCTAAAATCAACTCTAAAAGGTATAAAGTTTTGTGAAAGGTCTGTTTCTTTTCTGTTTGAAAAGTCTTGAAGTGAGTTAAACCTTTTTCTATACACTTCCAAATCATCAGGGTCAACACCTGAAGGGTTGGCAAGAATCTCTTTTAATTTGTTGTAAACACTAAGTTTGTTTTTTTCCTTAGCTTTTATTTCTGCCCTACGTTTGGTGTTGTAGCGTTTTGATTTTTTTTCATATCCGCTAAATAAACCAAATTTGTTGTCATTGACCATAAATGTATCAATAAAATTTCATTTATATATTACCTGTTCCAGTTTATTTTATCGTTGTGAGGATTGCTGTCATAAATCTGAAGCACCTCTGCATTTATTTTTTCTTTGTCTGTTTTGCGTTTATCATCCGCTTTCTTTTCTTCTATGTCAAGTTTGCGCTGTTCTTTTTCTTTATCGGCTTGTAATTTTTCACGTTCAAGCTTGATTCTTTCTTCATGGTAATTGTCTTCTTTGACCTTCTGTTCAATTTTTTCAAGTTCTTCAACCCTTTTACGTAATTGTTCAAGTTCTTGGTTGGCTGATTCAAGCTGTTGTGATGCAGATTGGTCAAGTTCTTCTTCAATCCTAGCCATCACACGTTTCTGTTCACTGATTGAACGTGAAAGAATTACCTTAAAAGCATCTGTCACACCCAACTGACCTCCACCCACAGCCTTCAACACATATTCTTTGACAAAATTTGCGTCTTGTTCATCTTCTGCAAAGTCAGATATAAACACATTGAAATCAGATAAGCTCTTATCAGGTTCAATGGTAAACATCACATGGTTTTCACCAAGTGTGTAAGACATCGTTGTTGCTTTGGGATAAGCTATCCTTGCAAGGTTTGCAAGTTCTGTGTAAAGT
>DAINOA010000177.1:0-2455 GCA_036735625.1 Planktosalinus sp.
CTTCTGTATTTGTAATTTGGTAATTTAAATTATAAAAAGCGATTCCCTTAAAAATGCCATTCTCAATATGAACTACACTGCGCTCATCAACATCTCTTCCGCGGTCTATAATGAGCATATTTTGATTTTCAAAACTGTTTTTCTTTAGAAAATCTTCTATTTTGCTATTGTAACTTTCAGGTGATTCCTCACAAATACAAGCACCGGCACATTCTTTAATGGAATATGAAAAACAGCTTACTTTTGTTTGGTACAAGCCTGTGAGTTTTTGACACAACCCATAAGTTTCAGTGATTTTAAATAGGCTGTTTTTTGCTTGTTGGTAGTTTGTAAAAGTAGTTATTGGTTTTTTTCTGGCGTCAGCTTTTTCAATTTTTAAGTTGATATATCCATTTTCATCTATATAACTATTGAGTTGGTATTGATAAATAGTTTTTCTTAAAGCCCTGTTATAGATGGGTTTATTAATTTTTATTTCTTCATTTTCCTTGAGTTGGGCAATTAAATCGCTTCCGGTGAGTTCAAATGAAACCGAGTGGACATCCTCTTGTATTTTCTTTGCTTTTCTATTGTCTGATGTAAAGTGTTGTATGACGCGTTTTTTCAAATTTTTACTTTTCCCTATATATATAATTGTACCGTCTTCTTTGTGCATATAATAAACGCCGGTTTCTCCGGGAATTTTTTCTATGATACGCAAAAGCTTTTTATCGACTTGCCTTTTTGGAGCCAGCCGAATGGTACTGCTTACAATTTCCTTTTTAGAGTCTTTTGAGAGCAATAATTTGAAGAGGGTTACTGTCGCTTTTGCATCACCTGATGCTCTGTGACGGTCACTCATTGGGATGCCCAGTTCTCTCACAAGTTTACCTAAACTATATGATTTCACTTCGGGTAGTAGTTTTTTTGAAAGTTCAACGGTGCAGAGGGTCTGCCTTTCAAATTCAAATCCCAGGCGGTTGAATTCTGTTTGGAGAATTCTGTAATCAAAACTGGCATTATGAGCAACAAGTATTGTGTCCTCGGTTATTTCAACAATGCGTTTTGCCACTTCATAAAACTTAGGGGCTTGTCTTAACATATCATTGTTGATTCCGGTAAGGTTAACGACAAACGGCTGTATGGGAATTTCCGGATTGACCAGGCTGATAAATTGGTCTATGATTTTGACACCATCAAATTTGTAGATGGCAATTTCAGTGATTCCTTCTTCATTGTATTTACCTCCCGTGGTTTCTATGTCGAGTATTGTGTACACTGTTTATTCGTAATTTCTTTCACCAAAAATGGCACTTCCAATGCGCACCATTGTGCTGCCGTGTTTGATTGCCAAAGGATAATCGACACTCATCCCAATGGAAAGGATATGCATTTCATATTTATTCTTCAATTGGTCAAAATAAGATTTTAGAAATTGAAATTCCTTTTCAATTTGCACTGTGTTTTCAGTAAATGTTGCCATTCCCATTAAACCTTGTACCCTGATGTTCTTAAAGTTTTTAAAGACGTCGCTTTCCAAAAGTTGAGTGACTTCCTCGGGGTCGAGCCCAAATTTTGTATCTTCTTTTGCAATATAAACTTGTAACAAACAGTTGATTGTTCGGTTGTTTTTTTGTGCTTGTTTATTGATTTCCTTCAGAAGCTTCAAACTGTCAACAGCGTGAATTAGGTGAACATATGGAGCGATATACTTTACTTTGTTGCGTTGCAGGTGACCTATCATATGCCAGCGGATGTCTTTTGGCATGTGTTCCCATTTTTCAGTCATTTCTTGCGCTTTGTTTTCGCCAAAGTCACGCTGCCCGGCATTATAGGCTTCCATAATTTCTTCTGCCGGTTTGGTTTTTGAAACCGCAATTAGTATTACGTTTCCGGGAAGGGTGGATTTTATTTTTTCTAAATTTTTAGTTATGGTCATTTTATTTTTTTTAACCACAAAGATAACAGAGGTTTCACAAAGGTCACAGAGAACCGTTTATTAACCGTCTAATTCCTTGTTTGAGAAGTGTCACGTTAAAATTGATTAGTAAACCCAGTTTATAGTCGCCAAGTTTCATATATGTTAGGGTTTGTGCTACGTGAACATCATTTAAAGCTTCTACACTTTTTATTTCAATTACTACTTTATTTTCAACTAACAAATCAATTTGATAACCACATTCAAGTTTTACCTCTTCAAAAACCAACGGCATCGCTTTCTCCTTAACAACAAGGAGATTTTCTTGATTTAATTTATAAAAAAGACATTCTTTGTAAGCACTTTCAAGAAGTCCGGGACCCAGAGATTTGTGAACCTCAATTGCGGCTCCAATTATTTTCTTAGTTAAATGATTTTCATTCATTTCTTATTTCTCTGTGGTTCTTTGTTCAAATCCTCTGTTTCCTCTGTGGTTATTATTTTAAAACTCATAAATGGTAATTCCGCTGCGCAATTTGGGTTCAATATATGTGCTCT
>DAINOA010000178.1:0-2444 GCA_036735625.1 Planktosalinus sp.
TCAAAGTCATCCCTGCCAAAAAGTGAATGCCCGCCTGCGGGTAATAGCCGGCGCCTTCAATAGTGGTGATGCTTTCGGGGTTGGTCCAGTCGTCGTCAAAGGTGAAAAAATACCCGTTTGATACATATTTTACATCAAAAATATTGTTGACCATCCCGTTGAGCAAAATGGAGGAAAACACCGGAATGTCTTTGATTTCATACACGATGTTGAGGTCGTTGATGAAGAAGCTGTCCAGTTTGGAAGCCTCGCTGTCGATATTGCCCATATACTGCTCACCCACAAATTTGGTCAACCAGCCCAGTTGAAACCCTTCAAAAGGTTGATAAATCAGCATACTGTTGGCCACCACATTGGGTGAAAACGAAATGTTGGTCGTGCCCAGATTTACCAGTTCGCCGTCTATGGATGCCACAAAGTTTCGGTTTTTGTTTTGGCTCAGTGCCACATTGGGCAACCAGCGCAATTGGTTGGTCAGGCGTATGTCTGCCTCCACTTCAATCCCCAGGCGGCAACTCTCACCGCTGGTTGTGCGCAAGGGAGCACCCACATCGTTCAACTCGCCCGAAAGCACCAATTGGTCTTTGTAATCCATATAAAACAGGTTGGTATTTACAGTAACCCTTTCTGAAGAAAATCGCCAGCCCAATTCAAAGTCGTCTAGTATTTCAGGGGTATTGATTCCTTCTTCAAAATCGTTCCGGCTGGGTTCGCGATGCGCTCTCCCGTATGATAAATAAAACTGGTTGGCCGTATTGAGTTGGTAGCTCAACCCTGCTTTTGGATTGAAAAAGCTATAGCTTTCGTCCACATTTATACCAACAATATCTGAAGTAATACCTCCTGTTTTATAGTTGATAAACCTACCTTGTAAATCACCATACACTTGCCATTGGTTGTCGATTTTATAAGTGGCTTTTGAAAACATTGTAAACTCTCGTTTGGTTGCATCGCTAAAGTAATAGTTGTCTCTGATTTCTGAACCTGCAGCATATTGTGACCAAATGATTTCGCCAAAATGGTCGCCTTCATACAAACTGTAAAAGAGCCCGGAGATTACTTCAAGGTTGTCCTTTTTGTAAGTGGCATTGGCATTGACAACATAGTAGTCATTGTCCAGCCAGCGACGGCGGATGAGGTCCATACGGTTGATGGTGTCACCCGCAACCACAATGGGTTCCAGTCCATAAGTAGAGAAGAGGTCGTTCTCACGGTATTGTTCAAAGTAGCCCCTGCCATAAGTATAATTCAAGCCTAAGGTTGTTGACCAGAAGTTGTTCCAGCGCTGGTTCCAGTGGAGTTGGTAGTGGTCTTGCTTGTAGTCATCCACTTCGTTGTCATAGAATCTCATATTTCCGTTGGCGTCAAAATACATTCCTGCAGGGTTGAAGGTTCTGTCTTCTTCCAAAGTTTCAGCATCAATACCAAACCAACTTTGGTAAGTCACTTCATGGCCTCCAAAGGCAATGGCTTTGATCAGGGTGTTGTCACCCACATAAGAACCTTGAAGGAAATAGGATTTCAGGTCAGACGCCGCCCGGTCAATGTATCCATCTGAAGCGATAGCAGAAAGTCTTCCGGCGATTTCTATCCTGTCTTGTAAAAGCCCTGTGCTGAATTTGACGTTGTGCCTTCGGGTGTTGAAGCTGCCAAAGCTGTTTGATATTTCGCCACCGGCTTCTCTTGAAACGGCATCAGTCAAGAGGTTTAAGCTGGCACCAAAAGCCCCTGAGCCATTGGTGGAGCTGCCCACACCGCGCTGCAATTGCAGGTTTTCAATGGAAGATGCAAAATCGGGCAAATTGACCCAAAAAGTCCCCTGGCTTTCAGAATCGTTGAAGGGGATTCCGTTGAGTGTTACGTTTACGCGTGAAGCGTCACTACCGCGCACACGAATGTAAGTATAACCCACGCCGGCTCCGGCATCACTGGTGCTGACTACTGAGGGCAGGTAGTTGAGTAACATGGGGATGTCCTGCCCCAAGTTGCGTTTTTCCAATTCTTCTTTGTCGAGATTGGAGTGAGTAATAGGTGAATCTGCATCGACCCTAACAGCCCTGACTAATACTTCGTCCAGCATTTCGGGTTTGATAATGGTGTCGTTTTCTTGTTGGGCGAGGAGTGAGACTGTTGTAAAAAAGGTTAAACAAGCGATTAAAAAGGAATTCTTTAATAAGGAGTTCTGTTGATGAGATTCCCACCTGGGTGGGAATCTGAATAAAGTTTTCATTCGTAAAAGTTTTAATTACGAATAAAAGGGGCATTATTCTTTGGTTAAAAATGGTTTAAAAAACTGCATAAAAAAACCCTGAATAAAACGCTCGAGTCGAAATATTAAGGGGGTTCACACAGTTGAAGCACTTTGCTTCTGTCCCTTGGCAGCATTACCCGCCCAGGTTCATTGGGTATAATCTCAGCTCGTTATTTGGAGCACCCCTTTGAGA
>DAINOA010000179.1:0-2429 GCA_036735625.1 Planktosalinus sp.
GATATAAATTATCTTGATTTTGAGTAGAATCCTTTTTCCCACAAGAAAAAAAGAATGCAAAAATACTCACAATAACAACTAATTTTGAAAGTGGCTTCATTTGATATTTTTTGGAATAACTTTTTAAATTTACAATTTATTAAATGAATATTCTCGCTCTACCTTGCAAATCTTTACTTCATACCATTCATACCAATATAACTTCCCTTTTTCCTGTGCAATAATGTGTTCACTGTTGTTTTTCCAGTTAATAATTGCCTCCAGACTTTCCCAGTAACTTACGGTTATTCCAATCTCATTTCGTGCACTTTCCAGACCCATAAAGCCTGGTTGTTTTTTTGCAAGTTGTTCCATTTTTTCAGCCATTTCGGTATAACCGAAATTGTTATCATTTTTTAGTGAAGTAAAAATGACTACATAATAGGGTTTAAAATATGCTTTCATTACTCTTTATAAATGCCTATGGTCATTTCGCCTTGAGCGTTCATGGAGGCGCGGTACATACCTGCTGTATTGAATTCTGCTACCATATTGCCGTCTTTATCAATCGCTACAATGCCACCGTCGCCTCCTAAAGCCGGCACTTTATTCTGGATGACTTCGCGCGCTGCTTCTTCTAATGAAAGTCCTTTGTATTCCATCAAAGCTGAAATATCGTGTGCCACTACCGCCCTGATAAAAAACTCCCCCCAGCCAGTAGAAGAAACAGCACAAGTGGCATTGTCTGCATAAGTTCCTGCTCCAATGATGGGGGCATCACCAATGCGGTTCCATCGTTTATTTGTCATTCCTCCTGTTGAGGTTCCTGCCGCCAGGTTGCCGTGCCTGTCTAGTGCCGCTGCACCAACAGTGCCAAATTTTGAATCATTTATAGAAGAGTCCTTGAAAGCAGATTTACCATCGTGATCTAATTCTGTTTTTTCTGAATCTTTGATGCGTTGTAAAGAATTATATCTGTTTTCGGTAAAAAAATAGGAAGGGTCAACAAGTTCAAATCCTTGTTCAACAGCAAATTCTTCAGCTCCTTTGCCGCTCAGCATTACGTGAGGAGAATGGGTCATTACTCTGATAGCGAGGTCTATGGGGTTTTTGATTCGAGTAACACCACTGATGGCTCCGGCATCCTTTGTGTTTCCAATCATAACTGACGCATCGAGCTCATTGGTTTCTTGATGGGTGAAAACGGCTCCTTTTCCGGCATTGAATAAGGGGGAGTCTTCCATAATTTTGATAGTTTCAGCAATCGCTTCAAGGCTGGTACCGCCGTTTTCTAAAATTTGATGTCCGGTTTTAATTGCGCTTTCTAAAACTTCATTGTAAGCAGCTTCCAATGAATCACTCATGTTTTCTTTAAGAATGGTGCCGGCACCTCCATGAAGGATGATTCCAAAGTTATTTTTAGCACTTTTTTCATGGAAAATTGGATTTTCTTCAGTGCTTTTTTGCTCAATTTTTTGTTCACAAGCACAAAAAAAGAGAGAAATACCTAAAAAAATTGAAATTTTTTTCATTGGTCTGATTGTTAAGATTTAAAAAATAAAAAATACGCATAAATACTGATATTGAGAAAAGATTTTTGTTTAAATAATGTAAGAAAATTGTTCTCAAAAAAGAATAAAAATCCGATAAAATGTACATTATTTCAGTTTAAATGTAATTTATATGCATATTTTACTTACATTTGGAATGTATTAATTCCCAAAGTTAATACAAATTAAGTACCCAAACTTAACCTACATACTATGAAAACAAAATTACGCGGACTTATGGTCCTAACTTTGCTTGTTGTTTTTGCATCTTGTTCTAAAGATGAAATTGATCAAAATGATGTTGTAAATCAAGAAATTGATTTAAGCATTGTAATCAAAAACGACGTTCAAATGTCTCAAGAAATTTTAAGCCTTATTAATGATCATAGGCAATCTATTGGTTTAAATGCCTTAGTTATGGACCAAGCTTATGCATCTGCTTATGCCGTTGACCACACAGATTACATGATTTCAATTAGTCAAATTAATCACGACAATTTCCACATTCGCTCAAAAGCCCTAAAAGATAGAGGCGCTGAAAGAGTAGGCGAAAATGTTGCTTATGGTTATGAAGATGCTGCATCTTTAGTAAACGGCTGGTTAAACAGCCCTGCTCACAAAGAAGTGATTGAAGGTAATTATACTCATAGTGGTTTTGGTGTTTTTAAAAATGATAAAGGCCGCTACTTTTTTACACAATTGTTTTATTTGAAATAAAAGTTCATCCCCATTTTTCCCCATAATTTATTTTTTGGATAGCAACATTTCCTGTATTTTTACGTAAATCAAAATCATACAGGAAATGGCTATTCAAAAACCTTTTAATTTAAATGCCTGGATTGAAGAAAACAGGGATCTTCTAAAGCCACCTGTTGGCAACAAAAATCTTTACAAAGATGC
>DAINOA010000180.1:0-2404 GCA_036735625.1 Planktosalinus sp.
ATCGGGAAGACGACAGAGAAAAGGAATTCAGAGCACATTTTACATTGAAGAGATAGAGTAACCAACCATTTATATAGAATTAAAAGAGCCATTTTCTTCTTAGAAAATGGCTCTTTTTGATTTAGTATTATGTTAAATTATGAATTGTTAAATTAGTAAAAATCAAATTAATAAAATGTATTTGTATATTTATAGCAGCTAATAACACACCATGAAAAAGAAATTACAATTTTTAACAAAAGGAATTTTAGTTTTTTTAATTTCCTTTACAGCAGTTTCACAGCCCGTTACTGAGTTCCTACAATTCAATGGGCAATATGATTTTACAGCGGTTGGAAACACCCTTAATGCTTCACCCAATCCATGTGGATTGTTGGCAAGTTCTTCAGCGGAGTTAAATCTTGGACCTACACAAACTCTGGTGTCTGCTCATTTGTATTGGGCTGCTCCGTGGGTAAACGCATTTGGTGGTGATTTTAACGTCACATTAAATGGAACACCGGTAGTTGCTTCCAGAGATTTTTTTTTAACAACTGTCCTTTCGGGCTCTACTCTTAACTTTTTTGGTGCTTATGCAGATGTAACTGCAATAGTAAGCGCAACAGGAAATGGCACCTATACTTTTTCAGATCTTGATGTGGATATGCCGGCAACAGGTACTTGTTTTAATGGCACTGATTTTGGGGGCTGGGCAATGTATATAATTTATGAAGACCCTTCGCTTTTACAAAACCAAATTAGTTTGTTTGACGGGTTTGAATTTGTTTCATCAGAAAACACCAATCTTGATATTACTTTAACGGGTATTGAAGTTGCGTCAGATGAACTTTCTAAAATTGGTTTTCTAGCCTGGGAAGGGGATGCTACTATAGCAAATGGCGAGTCACTAATAATCGAAGGAACATTGATAAGTGATCCTCCACTAAACCCTGCTGACAATGCTTTTAATAGTACGAATAGTTATACCGGAAGTGCTGAGTCGTATAATATGGATTTAGACTTTTATGATTTAGAGGGTATTATTACGCCTGGAAATAATACTATTGAAATAAACCTTACCTCATTCCAAGATTTTGTAATAATACATAATGTTATAACGAGTGTTAATTCTGAATTACCTGATGCCACCATCGTTGTTGATAATGTTGATGTATTTTGTGAAAGCAGGGATATTGAAGTTGAGTACACAGTTTTTAATATAAATAGCACCGCTTTACTGCCGGCAAATACACCTATTGCTTTTTATGCAAACGGAACTTTAGTGGGTGCTTCAGCGACTGTAAATAATATCCCCATTAATGGTTCTGAAAGTAATAGTGTAGCCCTTACAATTCCCTTATTTATTCCCAATAATTTTACACTTACCGCCGTAGTTGATGATATAGGAGATGGCACGGGTATAGTAAATGAAACAAATGAAAATAACAACGATTTTGATTTCGATGTTACATTGATTGAGAACCCTATCGCCGGTCCTGTAGATACCATCATAGTTTGTGATCTAGACGATGACGGCTTTGCTACTTTTTTCTTACCGGTAGCTGAACCCCAACTTGTTGGTGCTCAAACAGATATTACCGTTACCTATTATGAAACATTGGCTGACGCCGAAAATGCAGTCAATGAAATACTCAATCCAAATGCGTATGTCAATATCGACACCCCATTTCAAACTATTTTTGTGCGTTTGGAAAATGATATCACGGGCTGTTTTATAACATCCAGTTTTTTAATTGAGGTGCGACCTGTTGACTTCATTCCTTTTGAATTGGAAGACCTTGAGTTTTGTTTGGATGGACCCTTGGACACCGGCCACCCAATAGACTTAACAGTTCAGGAAGCCACAATCTTTGGAGGTTTAGACCCAACAGATTATGAAGTTACCTATCATTTGACCCAACTTGATGCAGCTGCAGGAATTAACGCAATTGCAGACCCCACCGCTTATCCCAATATTGAAAACCCTCAGGTTATATGGGTGCGATTGGTAAATATTGTAATCAACTGTGTCGAAATAGGTTCTTTCACCATTCAGATTTATATCAATCCCGTTGTGACCCCTCCGGCAGACATGACTCCTTATGAATTGTGTGATGACCTGGTCGCTGATGGTTTTACTTCCTTTGACCTTATTTCTAAAATTCCTGAAATAACAGTTACTCCACCAAATATTACAGTCACTTTTCACGAAAGCCAGGCCGAAGCTGACACCGGAGATAACCCGCTACCAAACCTTGATTACACCAATATAGCCAACCCTCAAACTATTTATGTTAGAGTGGAAGATACAGATACAGGCTGTGTTGTGTTTACAAGTTTTGAATTAATCGTTTTACCAAATCCTTTACCAAACCCCACCCCCTCTCCCTTAATTTTATGTGACGACGACAACAACGGCTTTGGA
>DAINOA010000181.1:0-2361 GCA_036735625.1 Planktosalinus sp.
TCCAAACGAAATTGCTGTAGGTGCTACTTTCAACAGCTACATTTACTCAGGCAACGTTATCACTTTTATCACTGACGATGCACTTACTTCTGAATATTCTGAAAAAGGATATGCAGTTCTGATTGACGCAGGTTTGTTTGAAACTTCTGATGGCAAGAAATTGCCTCCTATCAGCTACGTGACACTCCGTAACAGGAACTATGTACGTGGTGATTTCTACGGTGTAGGAGGTAAAACAGGCGGTTCTAACGGTACTGTAAGCCACTTGGGTGATTACTCAAGCACTGTTGCGTTGGGTTGGAGAGGTGTTTGTGTTGCAGACCCTTATTCTGCTGTGATTTTCACAGAAAACGTTTAATGATTAACAGCACAGTGTGGTAAAATCACATTGTGCTGTTATTTTACTATTTAAAAGCAAAAGAAAAAAAATCAACAAGAAAAAAGATGGAAAGAATTGACAACATCCGTGAACAACTCAGGGAAAACCTGCTCAAACAAACATCAGGTGTTATTGAGTTTAGAACTTCAACAAACAACCGTTTACATAAAAGGAGGTTTTATCCAAAGAAAAACCTTTCAAACAAATGGTATTACGGTGTTGATGATGTGACAGAAGAAACAAGAAAACAAAAACTTGCTTTTGTTGACCCGCTTGACCCAGAAAACCCGCACAGCTCCATTGTCTTGAAACACATGGACAGTATGGATTTATCAGTTCCTGAAAACAGGATGGTACTCAAATGGTTGCTTTATTGTGAGGGCATTGCAATGACACAGGAAGAAGCACAGGGAAACAGAAACAAAACTTTCTTTATTTATGTCAAAGAACTTGACATGCAGCGTAAAGCAAGTTTTTATGAAGTTAAGGACAAAGCAATTGAGTTACTCAACAAGATGTCAAAAGACAGCATTTATGATGTTTCGAGACTTATGGGTTATGATTTGAGCAAATACGAACCTGAAGAAGCAAGGCTGTTTATCCGTGAACTCTTTGATATGCCAGCAGGTGTTGAAACAGCGAAAAAGTTTGTTTCTAAAATTTCTGACCCGCTTAAAGAAACCAAATTGTTGTTCCTTGAACTTCTTGACAACAGTATCATTAAAAAGACCTCAGACGGTTATCTCTTTGGTGAAATTTATTTAGGTGCGTCGCAGGAAGCTGTAATGAGCTGGATGAACGAACCTAGGAATGCACCACAATTGACAGACATGAGGCTTCAAATGGAAACACCTTTAAAAACAACAAAACGCAAATAACAGATGGCTACCGTAAAACAGCTTTATGAGGACATGTTGAGGTACGTAAGACGTGAACAGGTTCCCCATTTACATCTTCGTGACTTTTCAACTTTTGCAAACGCAGCCGTTGATTTGATTATCAAAGACATGTATCTGGCATTTGAAAAAAACCAGCCTGTTCTTGATTATCTCAGACCTATTAAAAAGACTGTTTTGGTAAACACGCTTTTACCCGGTGAGCTTCCCAACAGTATTGTTTTTGATTTACCCGATGATTACCGTCACTTTTTACTTGGTGAAGTAAACTATTTGGTTTCACAACCGATAGCAGAAGCTTGTTACTTACCCGGTGAAAGGTTTAGCTATGGTACCAAAAGACTTGATTCCGATACTGATGGTTCAATTCTTTCAGACCCTTATCTCAGACCGAGGTATTTCAACCCTTATCACTCAATATTTGGAAACCGTTGTTTTATCCGTATAGGGGTACAACCCGGTCTTCAGGTTGAATCAGTAAGGTTTGATTACCTAAAAGCTCCTAAACGCATTGTTCTTACCCAAACACAATACGAATCAGATACAGAAGATACTTCTGATGCGTTGGAATGGGATGCACCAATGACACAAATCATACTTAACAGACTTATTCAAATTGTGATGGAACGTGATTCAAACCCACGCATCGCATCATTTGTGCCAGTACAGGGGTTGCAACCAAGAGCAGAAACCATGCCTGGCACTCAAGCTACCCAATAGCAGCATGAATGGGGCATGATGGTTGATTAACCACCCCACATGTCAGGAGTGCTGCATTGATTTTCTCCAAACCCTTTAAAACAAACATTATGGCAACCATTTATCATCCAAAGTATCTCAGGGTCGTTAAAACCCCTTCAAAATTCCCCACAGCGTTTCTTAATGCTGCTGGTGCCCCCGCTGCTGCAACTGCTGCCGTGACTGCATCTGTTCCTGATTTTATGACATTCAAAAACAGTCACATCAACAAAGTGATTGTCAACAGGTTTACAGCACTTCAACGTCCTGTATTGACAGTTGATGCAGCCCAAGCTGCCCAAGTGGCTGTTGCTGGTGCCATTGTTGCAAATACCATTGTTTCAGTTG
>DAINOA010000182.1:0-2337 GCA_036735625.1 Planktosalinus sp.
TAGACCTGTTTGTATTTATAGACATCTTTATCGAGGTTCATTTCTTTGATAATCGCCCTGATAACACTTTGAGAATCTTGAGTGTCATAAATCGTAAAGTTTGATGGATAACCCAGTCGTTCTGCTTCTATACGCAGAATTTTTGCAAATACCGAGTGAAAAGTACCCATCCAGAGGTTTTTAGCTTCACTGGCTCCCACAATCTCTGCAATACGCTTTTTCATCTCCCGAGCTGCTTTGTTTGTAAAAGTGAGCGCTAGAATACTGAAAGCATCTACACCCTGCTCCATCAAATAAGCAATGCGATAGGTCAACACACGGGTTTTCCCCGAGCCGGCTCCTGCAATGACAATCATGGCACCATCCTTTTGTAAAACAGGTGCCAATTGAGCTTCGTTTAATTGTTTTAAGTAGTGCTTCAAGGATTTTATTTTTGCTGTGAAAATAAGAATTCAAGAGGTAAAAAACACATGCTATGTGCAATAATTACTAACAAGGTTTCTGATTCCACAAAAATTAATACCTTTAGAAAATAAATTCCAAAAAGAACTTGTTATGCGTACTATTTTAATACTTCTCACATTTCTGTTTTCTTATCAGATTCAAGCACAATTAGATGCTCAACTACAAAAAGATATTGCAGCTATCGAACAAAAAGTCATTGACTGGCGGCATTATTTTCATCAAAATCCTGAACTCTCTAACCGGGAATTCAACACAGCAAAAAAGATTGCAGATCACCTTGAGAGTTTAGGTCTTGAAGTTCAAACGGGTGTTGCCCACACAGGGGTCGTTGCTTTACTAAAAGGAGACACTCCCGGAAAAGTAGTCGCTCTCAGAGCAGATATTGATGCTCTACCTGTAACTGAACGCAATGATTTACCTTTTAAAAGCACTGTTACCACTACATTTTTAGGTACAGAAACCGGTGTGATGCACGCTTGTGGTCATGATACTCATACAGCTATATTAATGGGTGTTGCTGAAGTATTAACTAAAAACAGGCATTTGCTTAAAGGAAGTGTAAAATTTATTTTTCAACCTGCTGAGGAAGGGCCGCCTCCCGGTGAAGAAGGAGGAGCAAAAATGATGGTGGAAGAAGGTGTTTTAAAAAACCCTGATGTAGATGCAATTTTTGGGCTGCACATTAGTTCAATGATGCCTGTAGGAACTATTGCTTATCGTCCCGGAGGCATTATGGCTGCAGCAGATTCTTTTACTATAGATGTTAAAGGAAAAGGTTCACACGGTTCCACGCCCTGGACAGGAGTTGACCCCATTTTAATTTCGGCAAAGATTATTGACGGACTTCAAACTTTAGTAAGTCGTGAATCTCAATTAACAAAAGAAGCTGTCGTAATAACAATAGGCAAAATAACTTCAGGAACTCGTCAAAACATCATTCCTGAAAGTGCAGAAATGCTTGGTACTTTAAGAACCCTTGATCACGATATGCGTGAAAAAGTGATGCTACGTATGCAGGAAATGACTTCTGGAATTGCAAACGCCTTTGGAGGTGAGGCAACCCTATCATTTCACAATTCAAATTATCCCATTACATACAATGACCCAGAGTTAACTGCAAAAATGTTACCTACTCTTGAAAACACTGCCGGTAAAGAACGTGTCCTATTAATTGATGCCATTACTGGTGCTGAGGATTTCTCTTTTTTCCAACAAGAAATTCCCGGTTTGTATTATTTTTTGGGAGGTATGACTCCCGGTAATACAACCCCATACCCTCATCACACTCCAGATTTTTTAATTGACGATGCAGGAATGCTTTTAGGCGTCAAGTCACTCTCTCAATTAGCTCTTGATTATTTAAATTCAAAATAATTTATGGAAGGAATGATAAATTTTTTGAGTTCAATACCTTGGTGGGGATGGCTTCTTTTGGTCATAGCTGTCGTTTTCATCAGAGATGTTTTTGTTCAAAAGCGCTATGCAGTTTTACATAATTTTCCAATAATTGGTCATTTGAGGTATTTTCTTATTGGAATTGGGCCTGAAGTAAGACAGTATTTGGTAGCGGGCAATCGGGAAGAAAGACCTTTCAACCGCATTGAACGCAATTGGATTTACACTTCATCACGTAAAGAAAACAACTATGAAGCCTTTGGTACAGATACTGATATTTATGCTCATCAGCATATTTTTATCAATAATGCGATGATTCCGTATAAATTGAAAAAAAATCATCCCAACTTATCAAACCCCAGTTTTATACCATGTGCAAAAGTGATGGGGCTTCACAACAAACGTAAAAAACCCTTTCGACCCGCTTCTATTATCAATGTTTCTGCTATGAGTTTTGGTGCCCTTTCGGCGAAAGCC
>DAINOA010000183.1:0-2251 GCA_036735625.1 Planktosalinus sp.
TGTCAAAGCAATACTTTCTGAATTTTTCACTGTCAAAACAAAAGACAGTGTTATTACTTATTCACAAAACTTTAGTCTTCACCAACGTTCAGAGTTTAGGGATGATGAAGGATATAACCCTGAAAACTCACTTAACAAAGTGTTTAAACTACTTGTTGAAGTAGAAGACACTGATAATACTTTTACTTATGAAAGTATTGGGAGAAGTCTTGTGGCACCTAAAAAACAACTTCGCAACAACAACTTCAAAGGGTATGAGAATGTCTTTAAACAGATGGTCAGTTCACCTGTTGTTTCAAAGCTTTACAATGTTTTCTTTGGGGAAGATTCATGGAGGTCTGCAATAGCAAAAAACAACCCCGAATCAGTTGAAGTTTTTGAAAACCTTATTGCAACATCTCTCAATGTTCTCAACCCTATTACTTATGTTGATGTTGAAATGAAAGAAGACGGTAGTTTTAAAACACACAAAACAGGTGTGTCTGAAACATCTACCGCAATCAATCTTTCTGCTGAACCCCACGAAGGGTTTAATGAAGAAAAGAAAGAAATCGAAACAATGGTTTTTGAAAAAGAACAACCTAAGGAAGTTGCTGAAAAAATCATTGAAACTGTTAAAAAAGCCCTTAATCACATAAACAGGTCTGTCACTCAACAAAAACTCAATGAATTAAAATCCAAACTTGTCAATGAGTTTGACAATTTTTATCAAACCGAAAGAAAAGGTAATTTAATCAATTCATTTAGTCAGAGTTATACCAAATTTGTCAATGATTACGCAACAGCTTTAGGTCTTACCAAAGATGCAATGGTGAGAAAAGACATGGAAGGGAACAATAAACCTTTGTTTGACATGCCTAATCGTCTCCACTCATTCTTCATGCAAAGGAACAGAATGTTGCCTGAGAACCCTTTTGCAGGTACGTCAATAGCCAATGTGACAGGGTTTCTTCTTAAAGACTTTTTTGTTTCAGGTGACACTGTTGCAAATTATTCATCAATGAGTGCGGATGATTCACTGCTTTTTGATTATCTGCTTTATGCAAACACAAAAGAAAATGAAAAACCCATATCTTTTGCTGTGTTTGCAGACAAATCAAGGAACTATTCAGCACTTGTGAACTTTGGTAACACAGTTGATGATAAAATTGACAGGTTTGTTAAAGACCAAAGAAACATTTACGAAAAAGTAGAAAAATCAATTATTGGTAAATGGAGAAAGATTGATTCAATCAATTCGCTTGAAGACATTGATACATTGAATCTTACAAGAAGTCAACTTATAAACCAAATTGTTGAGTTCAACAAAAAGGCTTCACCTGACCAGATTCTTGAAATGGTTGAAGGTGTTGATTTTGTTGCAGGTAAGGGTTCTGAAGGTGTTGTAAGATTTTCATCAAAAGTCAACAACAGGATAAAAGAAGCAAAAAGCGGTTCTTTTAACGATGTCCAACAGATTCAAAGAGGTTTTGCTGAATTTAGAGCAAAAGTTGAAGGTCTTATTGCCCAAAACGGTTTAAACGTTGACAAAAACCAGATAGAAAGTTTTTATTGGGATACAGTAATCGGAATGAACGTTATCCAACCGTTCTTTGGAGGTATTGTTGAACAGTATAAAGACTTTGTGGATATGGTTAAAAGGAATGTAACCATACTTTCAAACTACACACCTTATATAGAATCAGAATCAGGTGCGGGAGAGTTTTATTATACTGCAACAATAGAAGACCTGCCTTATCAGGTCAACTTGTTTGAAGGTTCAAACATAATCAAAGACCAAGGTGATGGCGGAGGTTTTCACTTAATGAACGTTGCTTTTAGAAACCAAGTGTCTGTTGGAGGTGAACAAGGTACACTGATAGGTTCAACAGCAAAAGACTTTGGTAGCAACCCTGAAAGACAGGATGGTACCAGCACATTGAACAAGTTTGCATCTGATACTGTCACCAATGAAAAAATGAGACAGTCTTTTCTTCCTGAAGGTATTACACACCCTTCAATTCCTTTGTATAGGATGGTAAAGAAAATGATGTCTCAAGGTCCAAGTGATATTTCCAGTATTGTAAACAGTTTGCTTGTTCCTGAAGGTTTTAGCGTTACTTTCTTAAAAGACGGAAAAACAACAACCCTTGACGCAACTGCTTTTAAAGCTGTGATTGATTCAGGTGTTATAAGAACCACTTGGGATTTGTATCAGGCTTTGGGAGGTGAATATTCTGGTCAAAACACTCCCAATGGTTTTCTTTATGAC
>DAINOA010000184.1:0-1414 GCA_036735625.1 Planktosalinus sp.
ATGGTCTTGTTCTAACAAGTCAATGTAGATGGATTGGATTAATACGTAATGTTGAAATTTTAATGCAATCTCTTACTGTCGAAGAAATGCGGGAAGTGTTTAATGTAGGAACAGCATACGATGTGGGATTGACCACAGCAAGCGACATATCAATAGATTTTAACCGTATCAATGGTCAGTTACCTATTTGCAGACCGGGTACTAAACAATTGACTGTTACGGCATACAACAACACAACTCCAGACACGGCAGGTACTACCTATGTTGATTGGAATTCATTATAAAATATAAAACAATGGAAGAACAGGAAGGGATTGCTTGGATAGAACCTGAAAACTGGACATGGTTTTTCTTTACAGTTGACAAACAACCTTTGTTTGTTCAATTACTTACTTCACTTCCTCAAGAAGAAGTGGGTAAGTTTGAAGTTTGGGATTTGTTTAGGACTATTGAAAAGACTTATGAAGAAGAAAACCGTGGAACATTGACAGTGAAAGAACAACTGTTTTGTCTGAACACAGGGTTTAGGGAAGAACATATTGAACTTGAACAAATGTCAAAAGAACAATCTATTGCATGGTTTCAAAGACCATATTATCATTTGATTGTCCAGTTTCTCAATGTAGTTCCTTCTGAATGGTCTGATGAACTTAAAGATTATCTTACAAGTATAGGAAAATAATGGTAACAGTTGACCTTATAACACCAGACAACCCCGGTTTTACAGTGACTGTGGATAATTCATGGGAACAGTTGCCGTGTAGCTATTCACTTGCAATCACTGATGAAACAGTGTCAAACCTTGGTTACACAGGGTTTGTACGCTATACTTATGTCACTGAGACAAATACAATAGGAACATCACCTCAAAGTTCACAGACAGTTGTGAACATCTGTGGTGAGGGTACATTTACATTGCGTCAATGGTATGAAATATTCAACATCACACCTTGTGGAGACAGGGAACTGATATACCAAGAATATTATGATTTTTCTGTCACAGTTCTTGAATATGTTCCTGTTTTTAAGTTTGATGATGAAACATGTTGTTATCCACAAGGTACGGTCAACATATACCCGGTTGAAATCAATCTTAACAACAACGTATGTGGGATATTGCCGGGTGAAGGTTCGGGTTTTTTTACGGACGGCATTGCTGGTGTGTTTGATGGTGACTATTTCGCCACTTTTGACCCAGATTTTCAGACTTTACGTTACACACTTGAAATCTACGATATTGAAACGGGTCAATGGGTTGAAATACAAACTGTTGAAACGATAGTCGTTGACACGGTTCCATCTAATTATCCATTTAAGTTTCAAGCTGACAGCTTAGTTGCATACAGGTTAACAGGTACATTGACCAACTGCTGTACCACAGTCACAGACCAGAGAATTGTAAACATCTGCAACG
>DAINOA010000184.1:1424-2234 GCA_036735625.1 Planktosalinus sp.
GTGACAATAGAAGATGCTTGTAAAGGTGTTCTTGAATGTGAATCATGCGGTACTTATACCATACGTAACTGGACTGAATCAACAGTGACCATTGAAGTGTTTGAAGCAACAAAGAATGTGCTTATCCATACACTTGAAGTACCAACACTTTCCAAACTTGACTTTACATTCAGTGAAGACGGGATATATGTTTTGAAATACAACAACAAAAACATTGTTGTAAACGTGATGTGTTCAATTGACGCATGTAGAAACAAACTTCTCAAAGCGTTGATGTGTAGGGATAAGGGGGGTTGCTGTGACGATAGTTACCTTAACAACCGTCTTGCAAACATGGAATCACTGTACCGTACCTATCTTGCTTTGGTTGAACCTTTTGTTGATTTGTCACTTAGATGGACAAACAATTCAATAGTCAACAACCTTGACAGGTTTAGGGAAACAGGTAAACTCAAAGAGCAGATTCTTGAGTTCTGTGAAGTTTGTAAAAGAGGATGTGCAAATTGTTTCAGTTGGGATAAAGGAACCTGTTTATAATGCCTAGAGTAACCAAGTCAATCCCCATATCCATTCCTCAACCTCCGCTTGAAAGGTTCTATGCAACATTGGATATACTTCAAGGGGGGAACCTTCTTTTTTCCCGTGTGTTTCAGTCTTCACCTCTTTTGGTTGATGAGCAGATGGGTATTGACGGTGAGTTTACATTTAGGATTAGGTTAAACAACTTACATAAAAACTGTGTGGGCTGTATTGAAGAGTTTACATTTTCAGAAGTGTTTGCTTCAGTTTTACCTGTTTGCAATTCTGTTT
>DAINOA010000185.1:0-2216 GCA_036735625.1 Planktosalinus sp.
ACCAAACCAGTTGTTGTCAGGCACATGCTTACCCCAACCTGTTTCAAGAGCAGCCTGTGCTATTTTGACAGCAGCGGGGATACCATGAAGTACTTCACAATAAACAGCATAAGCAACATAATCAGTTTCCCAAGATGAAAGTATCACTGACTTGTCAGTTGAATGTTCAAAAGAACCCCTCCACATTAACGCACGTTCAAAAGCGTATTGTTTAACCATTGAATCAGGGAGTAAGTTGATTTCACCATAAGCGGTTTCCCATTTCACACGGTGAAGAAGTTTCTTATGCTCAAAGCTGGAATTAAACAATGGAGAATAAAGTTCCCTTTCAATGTATGCTTTTGATGTTGAATACGAAGGTGACAAAGCGTAAGTAACAACAATGGCAACAAGAGCCGCACCGATTTTTTTCATGGTTTTTTACTTTTTATAAAACATTTCTTAACGTGGTAAGTAAAGCAACTTCTCTAAGTTTTAATGATGCCTTACCCTTATAATATTGCGTATAAACTTCTAAAATTGTTCTAAGCATACCAAACCTTGATTTGTCTTTGAGTAGCTTAAAAGCCTTTATAACACCTATTCCTTTGCAGGTTTTGATATTGTCACCTGAATCACCAGTAAGAAGCATTGAATACCTGTTAAATTCTGCTTCTTTTTCATTTATTGAGTAAGTCTGTTCTTTGACATAATCATAAAACATACCGGGTATCTGTTTAAGGTCTTTGTCTATTGAACAGATAACCACATCTTCATCAATGTTTTTATGAGCAAGCCATAGAGAATAAACCAAATCATCTGCTTCTGCACCATGAGCTTCCAACGCCCTGAACTCTTCAAGGAGTATCTGCTTTGCAAGACTGTAAAAATACGGCTTTTTTTTGACACGGTTTGACTTATAGGAATTACTGATATGTTTCCTGAAGTTGTTCTGACCTCCTATACAGAACCAATATTGGTCAGCACTAACCGTATCCACTATGTTTTGACAGTAAGATATTAACCATTGCTTGAATATGGGTTCTATTTCTTCAACAACCTCACCTTCATTAGGTTCAAACCTCCATGCAGCACGGTACATGATTGAATCAGCATCTATAATTGCTTTCATACAGTTGTTTTTAACACCCCTGTTCCATTGCATTTGTCGCACTCGCAAAGAGGTTCGTTTATAACAGCAATAAGATTGTTTAGATATTCATCTATGTACTCTTTCATTGCTTCTTGGTTTTCTGCCTGAAAAGGTTCAATTAAAGTATATCCTTTATATCCTCCTTTAAATTCGGCGTGTGTCATTTCAAATATTTCTGTTTTTTTTACAGTCACAAACCTTGTTTCGTACTTAGGTTTTTTCTTTTTCTTATTAAAAATTGAATTGTTCACATCAACTTTAAAAGAATGAGGTTTTGCCAAAGGTATTTTTTTACAAACTGTAAAACAAAAATCATAGTCACTTGTGATTTCAGCAACCTGTGGATTAATGTGGTTTTTAATAAACGCCCTGATTATATCATAAGTTTGTTTAGAACTCAATTTACAAGGTTGGGTATGCAAAAAAACAGGGGGGGTTAAAATTTCAGTTAAAAAATCATATTGTAGATTTTTTTCTGTTATGTATGAAGATTTAAAAACTGCGTAGCAAAAACCTTGTGGTTCTTTAAAATCAATTTGAATTTGAATTACTTCTTCCCATTCAAAATCCACATTTTCTAAAACGTTGCTTTGCTTTTCTTCTTTGTATTCATAAAGACTTTTAACATTGTTAAATTCTTCTAAAACGTCAGAGTTTTTATTAAAAACCTCACTATATAACCATATCTTTTTAAACCCGCTGTTTACAAATTCAGGTTTTAACTCCCATCTTTTGTTTATTGGTGGCTGAGCAACAGATTTTTCTATTTTTTCAGGTTTTGTTTTTACTTTAAACCAGTCTCTTTTAAACGTGTTTTTAACTGGTTCACCATCAAACAAAAAGTTCGGGATAGAAGAATTGAAATGTGTTTCATTCCTAACGTTATCCGTTATTAAGAATCCTTGATTTGTTTTGATTACGATTATTTTTATAGTTTGCTTATCCATATTATGGTTTAAAGTAAAACACGTAGCCCGGTTTTACCCAGACTACGTGTTGATTGTTTAAAAACGTACATCGGTTGATTTGAATCCTCCTTTTGAGTCAGTGTACTCAAAGAAGTCAGGAAATATGTTTTCCCTGT
>DAINOA010000186.1:0-2184 GCA_036735625.1 Planktosalinus sp.
GGCAGTCCAGATGATGAGGGTGTTTTCCATGTTTTCCTTCTCGGGTGGGGTGAGGAAATGAGTATATTTTGACAAGACGTTTTCCAGTGACTCCTTTGCTTTTTGATACTCATAATTACGCGAATGGGTAATGTGTGTAATGGCTTCAATTTGATAACGCAATGAATCTGTCATTTCAGAAGAGTGATACCGCAAAAGGCTATCTGTTTTTGCCGCTGAAGCCTCCGGACGGTTAAAGGCGTGATCGAGAAACACCCCAATGCGTAACCGCTGAAAGGCACTCAAATCGTTCTGGTGTTTTGCATACAAATCCCGGGCGTTAAAATAGTTTTTTACCTGCAACAGCGAGTCCATTTCTGTAAAAAGGGTTTCACTTTTTACCGGGTCTTGATTGGAGTATTTACAGGCAAAAAGGCTTGTAAAAATTAGGAATAAAAGAATTGTTTTTTTCAAATTGTGAGCAATATAATTATATTCAACACTTTTTTTTTATTTACAAGGGTCTTTCTCAATATCCTCCTTTGGTTAACCAACGAAGGTTAAAAAGTTTCAGAGACCAAGGAGGATAACTCAAATATACCAAAATTTGTTAATCCCAGTTAATAATTGAATTTTTCCGCCTAAAAACCTATCTCTTTAAAAATTAAATTGATAAAAAAGTTTTTTTTATCTTTATACTTCTCCCCACTGGCATAAAATAGATTCTTATGGAAAGAAAATGTATAGAATGTGGTGAAAAAATCAGAGGGCGGGCTGATAAAAAGTATTGCAGCGATTACTGTAGAAACGCTTACAACAACAAGCATAATAAAGACGATAGAAACCTTATTCGCAACACACACAACAAGTTGCGAAAAAACTACCGCATTTTAACGTCTCTCAACCCCAATGATAAAACCAAAACCACCCACGATAAACTATTAAAATTGGGTTTTGACTTTAGTTTATTTACCAGTATTTATACCACCAAAGCAGGAACCGTTTACTATTTTGTCTATGATCAGGGCTATCTGCCTTTGGAAAATGATTATTATGCACTTGTAAAAAGACAGTAATTTTCAAATAGAATTAAAGAAATAAAAGCCACTAGTTTTCTTTTTATTTTATTTTAGGTACTTTTCTAATAAATATACTGCGTTAATAATACCCAAATACAATACAAAGCACCCCAACTATAAAGCAATAGACGCCAAAATAAGATAGTTTGCTTTTCTTAACCAGCGCTATCATCCAGGTGCAGGCAAGGATTCCAAAAATAAACGCGCTTGAAAAACCGGCTATTAGAATGCCCAAATTGTTCATTTCTGGTGAAATCTCTCCACTTAAAATATCTTTGGCTATTTTTCCTAATATAAGTGGAACCACCATCAAAAACGAAAAACGTGCCGCGCGTTCCCGGTCTATGCCCAACAATACTGAAGTTGCAATGGTGGCACCACTTCGCGAAATTCCTGGAAGAATAGCAATGGCCTGAGCAACACCAATTACAAATGCACTTTTAAAACTCACTTCTTTAATGGTATCCTTTGCACGGTCTGCAAGCCAAAGCAACAGCGCAGTAACAATCAACATAAAACCAACGAGTGGCAAATCTCCGCTAAAAAAGGCTTCCAATTCGTCGCTAAAAACAAACCCTATAAAAGCCGCGGGAACCATAGATAGTATAATTTTGAGCGAAAATTTGAATTGGTCATTCCATTGAAACTGCAAGAGTCCTTTTAGAATATCAACTATGTCATTTCTAAAAACAACGATGGTACTCAAAGCGGTGGCAAAATGAACAACAACTGTAAACAATAAACTTTCCTGCGGAATGCTTTGATTTCCAAGCAAGGCTTTTCCAATTTCAAGATGACCACTTGAGGAAACAGGTAAAAACTCTGTCAATCCCTGGACTGCGCCAAGGATTAAAGCATCGAGATAAGTCATCTATTTTTTATTTGGATTCAAAAGAATAGCATACACTTCAATGGCAAACCCTATGAGAACCAAGGTAGGAGCTAATCTAATGCGTCGCCAATTATAGATTTCAGGGTTAAACACATTGGGGTCGTCACTGCCACCTCCCAGCATCAATATGAATCCCAGAGAAATAAAACCAATGCCAATGAGCATCCATTTGTAGTTTTCTTTTTGGAAAATAAATTCTTCTTTGCTTTCTAATTTTCTTTTCTGTTCACCCAT
>DAINOA010000187.1:0-2180 GCA_036735625.1 Planktosalinus sp.
ATTTGCTTGACCCTGATGAACTTATTTTTATGCAACATGAGATCGACAGTTTGTCAAAATACAAACTGCTTATTGATGATGCCATTTTTAATACCGAATGTGATTTTTTAAACGATTTTATTTCCACTTACAAAGGGGGATTGCAGCGTCAATTGCAATTACTTGACGAACTGGAAAAAGAAGTCTTTCAACCGGAACTCGCAGACTCACTGAGGTGGAAAGAAAAAGGCGATTTTTATGAAACTGCAGATGAAATCAAAAACGTTTTCAGGAAACGCCTGGCTTACCGTGTGCTTGATAAGTTTGCCAGAACCGGAACAAACAAAGACTCCCTTTACAGTCTTCTACCCCAACAAGCTCTTGAACTCAGCAAAACAGAACTCGAAAACCTGCGATGCACCATTGAAAACCAGTTAAACCCAAACAATGGGCTGGATAACAATGTGCTTGACTTGTTTGCCAATGTGTTTTCGGGCTATTTTGACCCCCACAGTAATTATTTCAATACAGACGCAAAAAATGATTTTTTCAACTCGTTGGCTTCAGGCACGCTTAGTTTTGGATTGATTATGGAGCTTGGTGATTCAAATGAGGTGAATGTGTATGACATACTCACAGGCAGTCCCGCCTTTCGCGATACGCGCATTGAAAAAGGCGACCGTCTTATCAGGGTGCAATACAAAGAAAACACTTATGATGTCAATTGTGTGAATATGGATGTGGTCAATACCATGTTTTATTCAGATACCTATAAAAACCTGTTGCTCACCTTTCGAAAGAAAAACGGGGTGGATTTTGAAACGCGCCTGCAAAAAGAAATGCTCAAGAATTATGAAAACTCGGTTTTCAGTTTTATTATTGAAGGAAAGAAAAAACTGGGATACATCAATGTACCCAGTTTTTACAGCAATCTGGAGGGCAATACCACCAATGTTTACAACGATTTTTTTTATGAGCTCAACCACTTAAAAAGTGAAGGAGCTAAAGGCTTTATCATTGATCTGCAGAACAACAGCGGGGGCGATATGACGCAGGCGTTATACATGATTAGCCTCTTTCTTGACAGTGGTCCCATCACCCTTTTAAAACACCGCCATAACCAATACAATGTGGTGTATAATTTTTTTGAAAAGAAGCACTTCAAAGAACCTATGGTGGTGCTAATCAATGGATATACCGGCTCTGCCAGCGAACTTTTTGCAGCAGCCATGCAGGATCACAAGCGCGGGGTGCTCTTAGGACAGCAAAGTTATGGTAAGGGAACCCTGCAAACTTTTTTTCCTTTGGATGATGAAAACCCCGAGGGTGAACTTCTCAAAGTCACTATCGAGAAAATGTTTCGCCTTGACGGCAAAAGCCACCAGCTCACAGGCGTTGAACCCGACATTGTCACACCGGCATTGCTGGAGCCCCTGTTTTATAAAGAAAGTGACTATGCCCGTGCACTGGAAATAGAAGATCTGGGCGAGGTGTTTAAACTCAAGCGCAAGTTTCCCTCCTCATACCAAAAAGCCATTGCCTCCGGGCAACAGCGCATTGCCATGAGACCTCATTACAGTGAAATAACTGCCTTTAACAAATCTATTGAGAAACAAATGGCAGAAAAGCGTGTTTTTCCCATTAATTTTGAAGCGGTATTTCAAGCAATAGAAAAGGAAAACCAACTTTTTACGGGCTTTTATACCCTTTTTGAAAACACTTATCCCTTGCAACTGCGGGTGCTTGAAAAAGACGAAAAAACCATGAACTTTGACCCTTTGCTGGAGCCCATGGTGGAAGCCAACAAACAACGCGTACTCACCAATCCTGACGTGCTGGAGGCGGCTTATGTGCTGCTGGATTTGTTGTAAGTAAGAGAATCACACTTCAAAATACGGGTGATTTTTAAGGGGTGCCTTTAGAGTGGCACTCGCGTGGGAATAAAGTGGGACTCGGGTGCCATTAGACCCCTGTGAATCATACATAGAAGCTATATGAATGATACATACAAGCTGAGTGAAGCATACATACATGCCACATGAACGATACATACATCTATTTTTTTGATACACTCAAGGGGTGATTTTAACAAAAAATGGGTTCAATTACCGGCTTGTTTTTTTTAGAAAATCATCCAGTTCTTCTTCTGTATAAAACTCACACAGCATTTGGTAAGGCAAAGCGTTTAAATAGTTGGTCAA
>DAINOA010000188.1:0-2144 GCA_036735625.1 Planktosalinus sp.
ATAATGAGAGATAACAGAAACTTTTTGAGTACAAATTTTATGAATAATTTTTTTATAAACATTTTTAAATTTTGATTTTGCAAAGGTAATTTGTTTTTAATGAAGACTTAAGTCATTTATGATTTTTTGTTAAAATACAACTTATTTAGAGTCCAAAGATTCAAAAACCGAATTTTCACTTTTGAACTCCGGAATAATTTCTTTTAATAGTTTAACAACCTTTTCTTCTTCTCCCCGTAAAGATGTTTTTACTAAACGTTCATATTTTGGTTTCAAATCTTTAAACGGTTTAGGTGCATCTTTTGCAACCATAATTTTTTTATGATGAGTGGGTAAGTTAATTGAAGTATCAGCGAGCAATTCCTCAAATAGCTTTTCTCCCGGTCTCAACCCGGTGACTTTAATTTTAATATCCTCCTCCGGTTTTAATCCTGAAAGTTTTATCATTCTTATTGCCAGATCCATAATACGAATTGGTTTTCCCATATCAAAAACAAAAACTTCCCCACCTTTACCCATTGAGCCGGCTTGAAGCACCAATTGACAGGCTTCTGTAATTGTCATAAAATACCTGATGATATCGGGATGTGTAACTGTTACCGGACCACCCTTTGCAATTTGCCTTTTAAAATGTGGGATTACAGAGCCATTTGATCCAAGAACATTTCCAAAACGGGTTGTAATAAATTTAGTTTGTACTCCTTTTTCTTCCTGAATGGATTGAACATACATTTCTGCAGCTCGTTTTGAAGCCCCCATAACATTTGTGGGATTAACAGCTTTGTCTGTTGATACCATAACAAATCGTTTAACATTGCTTGAAATTGCAAGCTTCACCAGGTTCATAGTGCCAAGAATATTGACATAAATTGCTTCGTGAGGGTTTTTTTCAATTATTGGAACGTGTTTATAAGCAGCGGCGTGGTAAATAAGGTCAAAGTCATATTGATCAAAAACCAATGCAAGCCGATACATATTTGTAATATTAGCCAACTCAGTTGCCAAATCGACATCCGGAAAATTCTCTCTTAACTGAAGTTCCAACTCATATAGAGGAGTCTCTGCCTGATCGAGAATTACAATTTGTTTTGGCTTGTATTTAATGACTTGTCTAACTATTTCACTTCCTATTGAGCCCGCTCCACCGGTGATTAATATGGTTTGTCCTTCAATGGTACTGCGAATGTTTTCATTATCCAGATTGATCACCTCCCTGTTTAATAAATCTTCAATCTCAATTGTGCGAATCTGTGAGTTTATGTTTTTCTTTTGCTGAAGTTTTTCAATGCGGGGAATATTGTAAATCTGTACATTGACCTTTAAACACAAGTCAACCAGTTTGTTTTTTTCCTTAATTGACAATGTATCCTCAATAATCATCAAGCCATTTATGGAATAATTTTGTAATTTTTCTATGAGATTATCCTTTAAAGGTATTACCGGTTTATCCAAAATTCTTAGACTCTTATACGATTTTTTATGTGCTAAAAACCCTACTATTTCAAAAGGATTGATTGATTCTGTTTGCAGGGCTTCTGCGATGGAAATTGCCTGGTCATCTGTTCCATATATAAAAATGCGCTTTTTAAAATTTCCGCTTTGGCTTTTCCCTTTATATGCTCGATACACTTGTTTTACCAAAAGCCTGAAAAGTAAAAGAAATGAAAAAGAAAAGAAAGCATAAAAAACCAAAAAAGGCATTAAAAATATCTTTTTCCCGACTATATAGAAAATAGAATAATTTAAAGTGGTAACTAATAGTAATGTTGTAAAGGAGGCTAATACCAATTTTGCAATATCTGTAAATGTAGAGTGCCTTACTAGCCCCGAGTATGTCCTGAAAACAAAAAAGAAAACAATATTAGTAATCAGAATAATAAGAAACTGTTGAGGAAGACTTAAGGTGTCATAATATCGAATATTTAAATTTTCTAATATAAGGTGAGTCATCAACAATGAAAACACAATGATGAGCACATCAATCCCAATAACTATCCAACGAGGTAAATAACGAATACTAGTAATGCCAATTTGATTATCTCCGGTATATATTGACTTCAATATTTTATTTTTTATCCCTTGTATCATAAAAATAAGCTTGTTTAAAAACAACTAAAACTATAAAATATGTCGGGGAGATTAAA
>DAINOA010000189.1:0-2120 GCA_036735625.1 Planktosalinus sp.
AAATTTCTGAGCAACACCTTCAAGGACAGCACACCACCACTTTTGCAGAAATGTATGATTTGAGTTTTAATGCAAAAATAATTGATACGCCCGGCGTAAAAGGTTTTGGCGTTGTTGATATTGAAAAAGAAGAACTTTCAGATTATTTTCCTGAGTTTTTTAAACGAAAAGAAAATTGTAAGTTTAATAATTGTTTGCATTTAAAAGAACCACAATGTGCCATAAAAGAGGCATTGGAAGCTGGAGAAATCCCCTGGTCCCGTTACCGGAGTTATGTGCAGATTCTGGAAGGCGAAGATGAACATTACAGAACAGACAACTGGGAGGAAGAAAATTAACAAAAATCAATTTCTCACTAAAGTGAGATTAACGAGATACCCGCCTTCGCTGGTAATAATATGAGAGCAGTAATCCAAAGAGTAAGTGAAGCAACTGTCACTATAGAAAATAAAAAGGTGGCTCAAATAAGTCATGGGCTTTTAATCCTTTTAGGTATTGAAAATCAAGATACTGATGAAGACATTAACTGGCTGGTTGCAAAAATCAGTAAACTTCGTATATTTGCTGACAATGCCGGAGCAATGAACAGCTCTGTTATAGATAAAAAAGGTGACATACTCATTGTGAGTCAATTTACATTGCACGCATCCACAAAAAAGGGCAATCGCCCTTCTTTCATAAAAGCCGCAAAACCGGATGTTGCAATTCCCCTCTATGAGCAATTTGTATACACTTTTGAAAAAGAACTTGGCAAGCCTGTCAAAACAGGAGTGTTTGGTGCAATGATGCAGATTTCACTCATCAATGATGGTCCTGTTACCATAGTAATGGATACCAAGAATAGAGAGTGATTTTTATTGAAATTTTCTTGGTTCTAAAACTAAAGTTTTTATTTTTGAATTCTTAAAAAAATGTTAATGCGGCTTATCTGTTTGTTTATTCTTTTTTGTTTCTTGGGCTATGCTCAAAACCCGGACTACTCTGTTGCTCAAATTCCTGAAGAGTTAAAAGAAAATGCTGATGCCGTTTATAGGCAGGATTTAATGGAAATTGAAATAAACTCCCTTAAAAACTTGACTACCAGGGTTACAAATGTGTGGACGGTTTTGAACAGTCTGGGTAATAATTTAATCAACAATTCCATTTACCACGATAATGCTATCAAAGTGAATAAAGCGGAGGTGAAAATTTACAATGCTTCAGGGAAGGAAATAAAAAAATTCAAAAAAAAGGATTTTAGAGATCGCAGTAGTGTTTCCAGTGGCACACTCTATAGTGATGCACGAGTGATGTATGTTGATTACATTCCAACCTCCTATCCATACACCTTTGAAATTTCTTATGAAACGACCTCCAAAAATACTATTTTACCCAATTTTTATTTTTTAAGTGCTTACAGGTTGAGCACTCAAAACAGTGAGATTTCCATAAAGTACAAACCCGAAGAATTTGAAATAATTTCTAAAGAACAAAATCTAGAGGAATTTGCGGTTCATAAAAAAGTAAACTTAGGTGAAATAAGCTATAAAGCTCAAAATTTAAAAGCGATTACAAATGAAGCTTTTTCCCCTTATTTTTATGAAGTAGCGCCCCAAGTCAAGTTTGCTCCAAAAATATTTTCTTATGAAGGCATTCAAGGAAAGGCATCAAACTGGAATGAGTTTGGGCAATGGTTTTATCAAAATATTTTAAAAGACAGCGATGAAGTTTCCAGCAAAACATTACAAGAAGTAAATCTAATTGTAAAAGGAGAGGATGATCCATTGGAACGCGCTCGTCTTGTTTATGAATACGTGCAACAAAACACGCGATATATTAGTGTGCAAGTGGGCATTGGAGGGATTCAACCCATTTCTGCAAAAGAGGTTGACCGTGTTAAATATGGGGATTGTAAAGGATTATCAAATTATACCAATGTGCTTCTAGAGGCAGTTGGGGTAACAGCCTATTACACACATATTGAGTCCGGTAGAAATCAATACAACTTTATTGAAGAATTTCCCTCCTTAACGGAAGGCAATCATGTCATTCTTGCCATACCCAACGGCGAAGATTATGTGTTTACAGACTGCACAAGCCAGATTCATCCCTTTGGTTTTATTGGAGATTTTTCAGACAAT
>DAINOA010000190.1:0-1381 GCA_036735625.1 Planktosalinus sp.
GTATTTCAACTACAAATTCTTCTGCACTTAATCTGGAAAAGCTTTGGTCAAAAGGGTGAATTATCAAATGATTTACTCCTAGTGACTCTAAAAGCATTGATTTCTCCTTCATGGTATTGAGTAGTTTAATCTCTGATGGCTCTTGAAGCACCATTCTTGGATGTGGAAAAAAAGTAAGAATCAAACTTTCACATTTTTTTTCAGCAGCAGTTTTCACTAAGTTATTTATAATCTTTTGATGACCTTTATGAACTCCATCAAAAGTCCCTAGTGTTAAAACTGTTTTTTTTTCTGGCTTGAAATCGTATAAAGAGTTATAAATTTTCAAAGTCGCTTAATTAAGTCTTGCAAAGTTATTTTTTATTTAGGGCAAAAAAAATCAGGCCGGAATTTCTCCCGACCTGATTAAGAATTGAAACGATTTTAGTTTTTAATAAACTGTAGCGTCTTAGTCTGATTATCTTTTATGACTTTTATTAAATATACACCATGACTAAATGCTGATGTATCAATGGTTAAGTCGTTTTGGTTTTGTACCAACTTATTGAAAACTGTTTGACCAAGAGTATTAAAAATTGTAACATTGTCAGGAAGGCCTATAGATTCCTCAATATGTATGTTAAGTATGTTTTTGACTGGGTTTGGATAAACATAGATACCGTTTTTGAAAACATTATCGTTTGTACTTAACAAGTTGATTCCAAAAGTCTTGATGTCTGAATCTTCATAAATATCTCCTTGAGCAATAATTACACCCTCAGGAGTTTTAATGTCATAGAAGCCATTCCCATATTCACAACAAATACCATCACCGAATTCATCTATAATGGTAAACACATAGCATTGATTACTTGATAAATTCCAATTCTGAGTAATTAAAGGAGGATTTACTTGGTCAGTATATGGTCCACCAGAATATAATGGAGCACCTCCAGCAGCGTTTGTTAAGGTCCAACTTATTTCTGAACCGAAATTATCTCTTTGCAACCTGAAAACAACAGTATTTGTATTGTAACTTGATACTATGTTAAATGCACTTGAAGCAGTATTGTTAAGTGTATTTTGATCTGTTTGACCATTGGGATTTAAGAGACTTACACTAAAGGTGTGACTTCCGGCAGTTGAGGAAATATTTCCAATATTTACGTTTTGTGTTTGTCCATTTGCTAAGGAACCGTTCCAATTAATGGTTGATGCAGCTCCTCCATCTATATTGTAGCTAATTGTTGCTGATGTAAGGGTATTAGAACCAAAGTTTTGAATTCTAACTACAGGTGATAGATTGGTTCCACAGTTTTCAACATTTAGATTTACTATTTCAATACCACCGTCAATACCAAATGTTTGAGGAGGTTGACATCCATTAGAGGTAGTAAGTGAT
>DAINOA010000190.1:1391-2111 GCA_036735625.1 Planktosalinus sp.
TCTGGTTTTTTGATCTTGTGTGAAAATGTTCATACAAGCATCATCAGAGTAATCCATGTAGTTTTGAATCATATTTTGTCCCCCACAATTAAAGTTAGGAGAGCATCCATAGTTTTCAGTATTTGCAGGTGGGGTATCAGGGCAGTAATCTTGAAAGCTATCGGTTGTGTTAACGGTACAGCTGTTGTTATCTCCCCAAATGTGTCTAAGTCCCAAAAAATGTCCGATTTCATGTGTTGTAGTTCTCCCCTTATCAAGATTTTGATAGTAAGAGCCAGGTGCAATTGAACTTGAACCAAAACATCTCCAATCGATTACAACTCCATCTGTATTGGAGGCTCCTGAAAATGGAAGTCCGGGTAATGTAGAACCAGTTGGGAATTGAGCATATCCTAAAACTCCATTAAGATCGCCCCCCAATTGGCACACCCAAATATTCAGGTATCTGTTTGGGTCCCACTGTGTCTGTGGTTTTAAGATATTTTGAATGTTTGATTCACTCCATGTTGTGTTGCCAAGATTAACTCTGTTAATACCGTTAGTCGGCTGATTATTAGGATCTCTTTGTGCTAAACAAAATTGAATTTCAGTGTCAGCACCTACCGGATTATTGTTAAAACCCGGAGTACCTGCTTGTCTTCTATAATCTTGGTTTAAGACGGTTATTTGAGATAGAACTCTTGCGTTTGAAATGTTTTGACCGGAACCAACTGCTTGTCC
>DAINOA010000191.1:0-2104 GCA_036735625.1 Planktosalinus sp.
GCAACGCAATTGGCATTTGGTGATAATGATAGGATGTTTGCAGCAAATAATTATTTTTCAAACAATGTTTCTTTTGCAAATTCTTCATCCGACAGTTGGAACAATGTTAACCTTGGCGGAACAATAGTTGGAATTAGTGATTTATACGTTAGGCCAGAAGGAAAAATATTTGCAAATACTGCCTTTTCGCTTAAGCGCTCATTGAATAATGGAGAAAGCTATAGTGATATCACTCCGCCCGATATGTCGGGGTTCTTTCATCGGTTTTATGTTGGCGAATCAGGTTCTCTTTTTATGGTAAAAACTACCGAGATAAATACTATTTATTGGTCTCAAAATGATGGTGATTCATGGGAGTTTTTTGCCACTTTTCCACCAACTTTTGAGTTTTTTCTCGACCCCATAGGATCTATTTCGCAAGATAGTAATGGAGTGATTTATGTTACAATGGACGTCTTTGATTTTGAAAACGGAAACACTGTGCATTACACCACAGACAATGGCCAAACTTGGTTAAGTCAAACATACCTAAATCTAAATCTCTCAGGCCAGGGTATCTATGTGTTCTCTAAAAACGAGCAAACTTTTGCAGCAATGTATGGCGGAATTTATCGCTTTGACTACAGCGCTAATAATGACAACTTTGAGTCAATTAACCTTCCGAATGTATTTAGTAATGAACAATTGCCATTATCAAGTTTTTCGATAAATAGTGCCGGAGATTTCTTTGTTTTCGGTTATGATTTATATACCAGCAATAATGATGGTGACACATGGATAAATTTAGGAAAACCGGCTGCCGTTTCAACTGCAAATATTGAAGGAATTATTTTTGATTCAGACAGCTTTATTTACTTAATAACCTCTGAAACAATATTGCCTGACGACAGAGGGATTTATAAGTTCATTCCTTTGGGTACTTCTGTGCAAGATTTTACCAACAATGATGTTCAAGTTTTTCCAAATCCGGCAAAAGACTACATCAATGTTCAGTCTAAGAATCAAATTAGTAATAGCGCTAACCTCATTAATATGAAAGGGCAAATAATTCCGGTACAAGTTGAAAATGGATTGATTGACCTAAAATTAATTCCATCAGGAATTTATATCCTAAAAGTTTTGAGTGCTGGAGATGTTTTAACTACAAAAATCGTGGTGGAATAAGTCTGACTGATGATTGCAAAAAAGCGGATTCATTTTCATTTTCATTTCTCAACAGATTCACTACTTTTGAAGCCGATAAAAAAATTTAAACCATGCGTTATTTAGTAGAGCCTTTAGGTCAATTAATTGTTTGGACATTTGACAACATTCTAGTTCCGATTGGAGATTTGGGTGCCGCCAATCCCAACAACTTATTCATTGTGATGGGTTTTCTGGGATTGTTTTACTGGCTGTTTCGTCAGGCAAAATACAACCAAATAGCTAAGGAGCAAGGCTCACTTAAATAGTCGATACTATAAACTTATTTCTGAAGCACCCCGAAATCACGCATTTCGGGGTGCTTTTTTTATGTCCGCACCAATATCACTGCGAAAATATTTTCCATCAAAATTTATTTTTTCTGCGTTAGCCAGAGCTTTATCAAGTGCTTTATCCATATCGCGGGCTAGCGCAGTAACCGCTATTACACGACCACCATTGCTCACTAACTCACCATTTTTATTTATGGTGGTACCGGCATGAAAAAGAGTAACATCCAAAGTATCGTTCATTCCGGAAATAACTTTTCCTTTTTTATAATCTCCGGGGTATCCTCCTGAAACCAACATAACTGTGGATGCAAAACGTTCATCAATTTCTATATGTCGCTCAGACAGCGTGTTGCCGGCAATTCCTTCGAATAAATCTAATAAATCCGAACGCAATCGGGGCATTACAACTTCGGTTTCCGGGTCGCCCATTCTCACATTGTATTCAATAACATACGGATCATCTTTCACAATCATTAAACCAATAAAGATGAAACCGATATAAGGTATTTCATCCATTTGTAACCCACGGATAGTTGGCGCAATAATCCGGTCGTGTATTTTATCCATCAAATCGGGTTTTGCAAACGGCACCGGTGATACTGCCCCCATTCCTCCGGTATTCGGGCCGG
>DAINOA010000192.1:0-2092 GCA_036735625.1 Planktosalinus sp.
CCTTTGATTTATTTTTCAACAAGCGTGTTTTACGTTCACCAAGATTCTTTTAAACAACTAAGCAAAACGACATGAAAAAATTATACACACTAGTATTTCTTTTAGTAGCGAGCACCACTATAGCATTTGCTCAAAATAGAGACACAAAAACCGCAGATAAGCACTTTGATAGATTTGAATATGTCAAAGCCGCAGAAGAATATCAAAAAATAATCAAAAGAGGAAAGGCAGACACCTATGTTTACACCCGTCTTGCTGATGCCTATTTTCTTATAAACGACACAAAAAAGGCAGAACCATTTTATAAAAGAGTTTCGACAAGAAAAGGGGTGAGTCCTGAGACAGTTTACAACTACGCTCAAACCCTAAAAGCAAACGGAAAGTTTGAAGAATCAAATACCATAATGGACCAATTTGCTCAAATGAGTCCAAATGACTCCAGAGCTATTGAATACAAAAAAAATCCAAATTACATTCCGCAGATTATGGAAGGTAAACCCAGATTTGCTGTTAAAACGGTGGGGGGATTAAATAGTTCTTTCTCAGATTTTGGTGCTCATAAAGTGGGCGATAAAATTTACTTTTCTACAGCAAGAAATACTTCAAACAAAACTTATGGAAGAAGTCAGGAACCTTATTTGGATATTTATGAAGCCACTTATGTGAACGGGATGGCAACAAATGTGCAAGCGGTAAAAGGTGATGTCAATACCAAATACCACGAAGGAATTGTTTCGGTAACTGCCGATGGAAAAAGAATGTATTTTGACAGAAATGATTTCTACAATGGGAAATACAAAAAGGATGATGAAGGTATCAATCAGCTAAATATTTACTATGCAGACTTGATTGACGGGCAGTGGCGTGATGTGCAGCCAGTACCCTTCAATACTACAGAATATTCTGAAGGTCACCCTGCTTTGAGCCCTGACGGAAGCACCCTTTATTTTGTGTCAGACAGACCCGGCGGAAATGGAGATTCAGATATTTATAAAGTAACAATAAGCACAGACGGAAGTTTTGGTCAACCTGAAAATTTAGGGGCATCTATAAACACAGAAGGAAAAGAAGTGTTCCCATTCATCGGTAATGACGGAACTCTATATTTCTCCAGTGATGGTCACCTTGGACTGGGTGGGCTCGATGTGTTTAAAGCACCAAAATCGGGTTCAGGATTTGGAGCTGTTGAAAATGTTGGTGTGCCCATCAACAGTACAGCAGATGATTTTTCCTTTAGCATCAATGATGCCACTCAGGAAGGATTTGTTTCTTCAAACAGAGATGGAGGAGTTGATAATATTTATAGCACAAAAGAAATATGTGTCTCTACAATCAACAGTATTGTAAAAGATGCAAACACAAACAGACCTCTTGGGGGAGCAACTGTAGCACTTTATGATAGCAATCAAAACAGGTTAACATCAAAAATGACCGGTGCAGATGGTAAAGCAACATTTGAGGTAGAATGTGACCAAAGTGTTAGCGTTCAGGCATCACTAAACGGTTATGAATCAAATGCAACCACTGTTTCCACTACAGATAAAAATGTGTCCACAGAAATTCTATTAAGACCCATTGATGAAATTATTGTTGATGATCAAGTGGTTCTAAACCCTATATTGTTTGATTATGATAAACACAACATCAAGCCACAGGCTGCAACAGAACTTGATAAATTGGTTCAGTTGATGAAAAAACATCCTGAAATGGTCATCAAAGTAGAAAGTCATACAGACATTCGCGGTGCAGTTGATTACAATAAACAACTATCAAACAGAAGAGCACAGTCAACCGTTCAATATGTGATTTCTAAAGGAATCGATGCAAGCAGAATTAGCGGTGAAGGTTTTGGAGAAGATAGACCGGCAGTAAACTGTGGGGCAAATTGTACTGAAGCTCAACACCAGCAAAACAGAAGATCTGAATTTATTATTGTAAAAAGGTAACCAATTAACTAACCAACCAAAAGAACCCTATCTGTAATGGATGGGGTTTTTTATTTTTAAATAGAACTAAGAAACTTTAGAGTCCATAAATCGCTCTAAAACCACCAACGCTTGCTTCACAGATTTTACGTTGTCAAAACTTAACA
>DAINOA010000193.1:0-2069 GCA_036735625.1 Planktosalinus sp.
CTCTGTTGAAAATAATGATTTTAGCAGCAAAGTATTTTCAGTACCCATTTCAGGTGGAAATGCAACTGAAATTGAAGACCATAGTGCATTGATTCACGACAAAAACCTTTCGCCGGATGGCAAACACCTTTTGTATCACAAAGCCGTAAAGCTTCAAAAAGTGCTGGGCAAAGATTATTATGAAGGTGTGGAAGAATCAAACGTGATGATTTATGATGCGTTGGACTACCGCCATTGGGACACCTACAATGTGGGTGAATTCAACCATGTGTACTACAAAAAAGTGGGCGAAGAGGAAGGAATCGATATTATGAATGATGAGCCTTATTATTCCCCTCAAAAGCCTTTCGGCGGAAGCTCAGACTATACCTGGAATATTGACGGAACAAAAATTCTTTACGTAAGCAAAAAACTTGCAGGAACTGAATATGCAAAAAGCACAAATACAGATATTTATGAATATGATTTGCAAACCGGCCAAACCAAAAATTTAACCGAAAACAATCCCGGGTATGATACTTATCCTGTGTTTTCTTCAAAAGGAAACCTCGCCTGGTTACAAATGAAACGCGATGGTTTTGAGTCTGATAAAAACGACATTATTGTAAGACATAATGGTGTGGATATGAATCTTACCGAAAGATGGGATGGCACTGTAAATTCGTTTAAGTGGAGCCCGGATGGTTCAAAAATTTACTTTGTGGCTCCTTCCGGCGGAACGATAAATCTTTTTGAAGTAGATTTTCCCGGTAATACCAAAAAACTTCCTGTTGTTAACGAAGTGGCCAAAGGGGATTTTGACATCACCGGCATCGTGGGCTTTTCCGGAAACAAAATCATACTTACCCGCACCGATTTTAACCGTGCGACTGAAATATTCTCTTACGATTTAAAAAGTAAAGCGTGGAATCAAATCACCAAAGTGAACGATGATATCTATAACTCTATTGATTTAAGCAATGTTGAAAAACGCTGGATAACCACTACCGACAACAAACAAATGCTTGTTTGGGTGATTTACCCGCCCAATTTTGAACCGTCAAAAAAATACCCCACGCTTTTGTATCTACAAGGCGGACCTCAAGGTGCATTGAGTCAGTTTTATTCTTTTAGATGGAATTTTCAGGTGATGGCGGCTCAAGGTTATATCGTTGTAGCGCCTAACAGACGCGGGATGCCCGGTCACGGTGTAGCCTGGAATGAAGAAATCAGTAAAGACTGGGGTGGCCAGGCGATGAGAGATTACCTTTCTGCCATAGATGAACTGTGTAAAGAACCTTTTGTTGATGACACCAGAGTGGGAGCAGTGGGTGCCAGTTTTGGAGGCTATTCTGCCTTTTACCTTGCAGGCGTTCACAACAATCGGTTTAAAACATTTATTTCTCATGCCGGGGTTTTCAATTTGGAAAGTATGTATGGCACTACAGAGGAGTTGTTTTTCGTAAACTGGGACATAGGGGGGCCTTACTGGGAAAAAGACAATAAAGCTGCTCAAAAAACTTATAACGATTTCAACCCCATCAACAATGTGTCTAAATGGAACACGCCTATGCTGATTATACAAGGCGCAAAAGATTACCGTGTGCCTGTGGGTCAAAGTCAGGAAGCTTTTCAGGCCTTGCAACAAATGGGAATCAAAAGCCGCTTTGTGCTCTTCCCGGAAGAAAACCACTGGATTCTTACACCCCATAATGGAATCGTGTGGCAAGGGGAGTTTTTTAGATGGTTGAAGGAGACGTTGTAGATTAGACTAATTTGATGAGTGTTTTTATTTATATTCCTAAAAAAACTTCTATTTTAAAAAATAGAGATTGGCTCATCTTTTTGTGTTTTATTTCTTTTTTGCTTTTAATCTTTTTAGAATATTTTATATTCTCAGGGAATGAACTATTGAACATTGTAATTAGATATATTGGTATATCATTTTGTGTTTTAATGATATACCTGATGTTTTCGAGTTTAAATGAAAAAGAAAAATTGAAAGGTACTTTAAAAGGTGAAATTATATTAAATGATCAGGAAGTGATTATAGGAAGTGAGCATTTTAAGCTTAAAGAAATTAAAAACAT
>DAINOA010000194.1:0-2026 GCA_036735625.1 Planktosalinus sp.
TATAAAGTGTGTTATTTATGGTTATGGCATGACCCATAGCACTTTGAGGGGTGTCCGGAGCGACAACAACTACATCTCCAATTTCTTTCATAATGGAAATGAGCATACGTATACCCGGTGCCGAAATGCCATCATCATTAGTAACAAGGATAAGGGGTCTTTTTTTGGTCATAGAAATCAATTTTTATGCTAAAATACACAATTTATATACGAATTCTTTGGCGGCATTAACCACTGTTTTCACAAAGTTATCAAGAAAGGAAAAATAATAATAAAATGACTTTTATTTATCGTTCATTTTATATCTTGGCTCTCCAAGACACGTTTAACATAAAATTAGTACCGATTCCTTATTCTGGCACGGTTTTTTGTATATTTTAGTAGTCCAAAAAAAATATTCTTATGCGATTTATGAAAAAGAACCTCAAAGTACTATTGCTAGCAGTATTTGTAGCTGCTGCCTCTTGTAGCTTTACCACAAAATCAATTGACGACCCCGATAAAGATAAAGTGCTTGTTGAGTTAATTACTTATGTGCTTGAAAAAACCCATTTTGCAAATAAAGACTTTAATGATGAATTTTCAGCTGCTGTTTATTCTAAATTTATCAATGATATAGACCCGCTCAAAAGGTATTTTCTGGCTTCAGACATAGAAGAATTCAGTAAATATGAGTTTCAGATTGACGATCAGTTAAAAAATAAAGATGTGTCCTTTTTTGAACTTGTTCATTCCAAACTTGAACAACGTATGGAAGACGCCAAAAAAATCTATAAAGAAGCATTAAAAATACCATTTGATTTTACAGAAAATGAGACAATAAATGTCGATTATGAAAATATCGCTTACGCGAAAAACATAGATGAGCTAAAAGAACGTTGGAGACAACAACTCAAGTTTTCAACCATTTCAACTTATTATGATATAAAAGAAGAACAAAAAGCTCAAAAAGATTTAAAGCCCGGTGAAGGAGATGATGAAATTGATTTTGAAGAAACTGAAAAAATAATTCAAGAACCCAAGGAACCCAAGTCAGATTCTGAAATTGAAATAGAAGCAAGGGAATCAACCCTCTCTTCACTTGAGGATTATTTTTCATTTATGGACGATTTAAATCGCAATGATTATTTCGCCATTTTCATCAACTCTGTTGTAGAAGAATTTGATCCTCATACCAATTATATGGCTCCACAGGATAAAGATCGCTTTGATGTTGCGATGTCAGGAAAATTGGAAGGAATTGGAGCTCGTCTCCAAAAACAAAGAGAAAGTGTTAAAGTGGTTGAGGTCATAAGCGGTGGGCCAGCCTGGAGGGGAGAGCAAATTGAAGTGGGTGATCTCATCACACGCGTAAGACAAGATGGAGAAACAGAATCTGTGAGTATTGGGGGTATGCGACTGGATGATGCTGTTAACCTAATCAAAGGGCCAAAAGGCACAAAAGTAATACTCACTGTAAAGAAAGTGGATGGTAGTTTCCAGGATATAACAATAACACGGGATGTTGTTGAACTTGAAGAAACCTATGCAAAATCTGCAGTAATTGAAAAAGATGAATTTAAATATGGTCTGATAGAACTTCCAAGGTTTTATTTTGATATGACTAATTACAAAGCCCGAAATGCAGCAAGTGATTTAAAAGAAGAGGTTCTTAGGCTTAAAGAAGAAGGCATGGAAGGGCTAGTGCTGGATTTGAGAAACAATGGAGGAGGCTCTTTAAAAACAGCCATTGATATTGCCGGTTTATTTATAGAAAAAGGCCCCATTGTACAAATCGCATCTGGAGATGGTAAAGTTGAAGTACTTCAAGACAGAACCAATAAAGTAGAATGGGATGGTCCTTTGGTGATTTTGGTCAATGAAATTTCAGCTTCAGCTTCAGAAATTTTAGCTGCAGCCATGCAGGATTATAAAAGAGGTATTGTTATTGGTAGCAAACAAACATATGGTAAAGGGACTGTTCAAAATGTAATCGATTTAAATCGCTGGATGCGAAACAATCAACACGGTGATTTGGGAGCTCTTA
>DAINOA010000195.1:0-2017 GCA_036735625.1 Planktosalinus sp.
TTACGCCATTATCACCAGAGTTTGCTTCAAAAGTAGGGTCGCTAACTGGTCCTGCGCTTACACTCCATTTTGGCTTAGTCGTCTCTTTGGGTCCCGATTGGTCTATAGAAGAAGTTGCTTCAGCGTGAAAAATGCCTTGGCTTCCTCCAAACTCACCACCGCTTAACATCGTCCCGCCAGAAAAATTACCGGGAGTTGGGTTATCTGACATTAAATCTGCTACTCTTGCCCATTCACCATTGGCAACAGGCTTCATCCCATCAGGATCAATAAAATAGATGGGGTTGTTAAAGGCATAATTATAAGGCGAGTGCCTTCTCATTGCTTCTGCGAGGGGGTTAATATATTTTGAATCTGATTCTGAATCTATTTAAAATAGGTCTCTTTGAAATATTTTGTTCTTATAATTTCTTTATTCTTGTTTGTTAAAACGTTGCAGGAAATTCTTTCAAACTGCAAGGGTAATTTATTATTTTCAATTAAAAAGTTTATCGCCTTTTCTCCCAAAACTTCATTAATGTAATAATCCCCTTCTATTAATTTGTAGGTAATACTATTATTTGTGTTAGTAATTATTTTGATAATATAAAATACATTATCTTCTATAGTTACTACACCAAAGGGAGTATAAAAAACAGGGGTTTCTAGGTCAAAAAGAATATGAGAAAAAAAGTAAGCAAATCCTGTTCCTGATTGAGAAATACTATCGTGTTTAAAATATAGGATTTCTTGTGAATAATGCTGGTGTTGAGTTATAAAATTTTCCCATACATAAACTTCATCTTTTGTATATATCATAACTTTCTGATTTAAAGGATTTATTGTAGTGAAATCTAATATGTCTTTAATTCTAGTTTTACAATGAAAATTATTATAACCATAAACGAAATCTATAAATGGAATGGATCGCGTCATTAAATCATTAAGTTGAAATAAATCCCTTGCTAAATATAAGTCCTTTATAGAATCAGAATTATTTAAAATCCAAGAATCGTTATCATACCAGGTTTTAAGTGAGTCTCTAGCAATTTGTTCAAATTCTGAAAAATCAAAGTTAAAATCATCTGTCTTGTTTTGACAACTTGATTTAAAAATCAAAAAAAGTAAAATTATTGACACAAAACTTTTCATTGTTCGGGGTTTTTAATGGAAAACATTCTAAAAATTCTTTCAAAAGATGTAAGTGTTATTTCAGTGTGACCAGGATTCATCAAAGTAATAACAAACTCGCTAAAGTCATTCATATATTGTAGCCTTGAAATTAAGCTCATATGACCTTCTACTGAACTTGAAGGATAAAATCCAATGCCAACTACATTTTTAGCATTCATTTGACTATGTATATACATTATTCCTTCCTTTTTTGATATTTCAGTTTGAAGTGAGTTTTTAAAAATATCAACTAAAAATTTTCCTTCTCTACCGAAAAAAATTCCAGGGTGTCCTACTCCTGTAGGATATTTTTTTTCTACTTCACTATAGAAAAATCTAGCTCTATTTATACCAAAATAAGAGTCAACAGACTTTAAACAAGCGGTAGCACAGTCTAGATTGTCTCCTTGTGAGAAAAAAATTAAATCCATTTTTATGTCAACATCCCATTCAGTTTCCAATGGATTACTTTGAACTCGTTCAACAAAATCTTTACTTTGTTGAATTTGATTTTTTAGTGCCGCTGTACCATCACCCTCATTCCCCCCTGAACTACCTGTTGTTGTGCCACTACTTGAGATATTTGTAGAACTCACTTGATGGTTTCCAAAAGCACTGTTTTGAACCATTTCTTGTGTCATTGGTTCCATACCCATCATCGCAGCACCAAGATTGCCACTACTGCTGCTTGAAACAGAAGGCGTTGGTGCAGGTGACGGGCTAGCCGGTGCCGGTTGCATCCCATCTGGGTCTATAAAGTAAATAGGGTTGTTAAAAGCATAATTGTACGGGCTATGACAGCGCATTTTTTCTCCGCGCGACAAGCTGGCTCCTTCGCTAAAAATGTCCTCAGGACATTTTTTTA
>DAINOA010000196.1:0-1970 GCA_036735625.1 Planktosalinus sp.
ATTGATGTTGCTTCTTTGATTACAACCTCACTTCTTGACAACAGGGTTTTTATAGGAAGCGGAGCAAATCTTGCATCACCTGTGTTGTTGAGTGGGGATATTACAACAATAAACACAGGTGTTGTTACAATATCTGATGGTGTTGTAACCAACCTGAAACTTGCAGACATGGCAAGCAACACTGTCAAACTCAACAACACAGGTATTTCTGCCCCTCCTGTTGATTTTGCAGTCACTGCATCAAGTGTTCTTGGAAGGTTGGCGGGAAACATTGTGAACATAGAAGTTCTTGATGAAAACGATTTAGTGTCCGATTCAAACATTGCTCTTGCCACACAAAGCAGTGTCAAGACCTATGTTGACACACTTAACGCAACATGGGTTCCTGCTCCTGCAACTTCTGGTTCACCCGGCTCACCGGGTCAAAAAGCATTCGATGCGAACTTTCTTTATCGCTGTGTTGCAACAGATACTTGGATAAGAACCGCAATAGACACATCTGTTTGGTAACATATAAAAAGATACAGCAATGGCAATAACGTTTAAAAACAAAGCCAACACAACACTTCATTCGCTTGTTGGACACGTGTTCAACATAGAACCTGTTACAACTGTTGAAAGAAACGCTTTAACAGGTGTTTTTGTCAACGATGTGATTGCAAACTCTGACACAAACACCCTTCAACGATTTAACGGCGTTGTTTGGGAAGACTTTGCTTTAGGTGTGATTGACAACATCACAAACCTTCAGCTTGCTGAAATGGCAGCTTATACACTTAAAGGGAATGCAGGAAACATTCTTGCAACACCTCAAGACATAGCTGTCAACGCATCTTCTGTTCTTGGTAGGTTTGGAGGCAACATCATAAACATCCCTGTTCTTGATGAAAACAACATGGTGTCTGATTCAGATACTTCTATTGCAACGCAACAGTCAATCAAAGCCTATGTTGATGCGTTGACATCTTCAGCACTTGTACCTCAAGGTGTATGGGATGCAAACACTAACACACCTACCCTTGTTTCAAGTGTGGGTACAGTTGGTCACTTGTATATTGTAAACGTTGCAGGAACCACAACACTTGATGGAAACAGTTCTTGGATAACAGGTGATATTCTGTTCTTTGCAAACGGTGTATGGAACAGGGTTCCCGGAGCAATCGCAACTGCTTGGGGTACTATAACAGGAACTTTAAGTGACCAGACAGACCTTCAAACAGCATTAAATACCAAGGTGACACTCGGAGGTGACACGCTTGGTACAAACGTTGTTTTGGGTACAAATGATGCTTTTGCAGCGGTTATTGAAACCAACGGTGTTGAAAGGGTTTTTGTTTCTTCAACAGGAAACATAGGTGTAGGAACACTCACCCCTGAAGCATCTGCATTGTTACAGCTTGATTCAACCACACAGGGGTTTTTAGTACCTAGGTTGACAACTGCTCAACGTGACTTAATTACCCCTGCACAAGGTTTACAGATATTCAACACATCAACGCAAAGTGTTGAATATTGGAATGGTACTGTTTGGGTAAGTGTGGTTTCAGGCTATACCAATGAAATGGCTCAAGATGCTGTTGGAAACATCCTTACAGATTCTGCAACCATTGATTTCACTTATGATGATGTTTTAGACACCATTACAGCAATTGTTATTGACAACTCTGTTGATAACACAAAACTTGCTCAGATAGCTGCAAACACTGTTAAAGGAAACGACACAGCCGCTCTTGCAAACGTTTTGGATATTGTGGTTGCACCTAATTCCGTACTTGGAAGAAAAGATTCTCTCAATGGAGGGAACATTACGTCAATTCCAATCAATGAAGTAATCACAACACCTGAGATACTTACAGTTGCGGGTACAACAGCAACTATTGACCTTGCCGTATCAACCAAATGGATACTTGACCTGAGAACTTCAACAGGAAACGTCACATTGACATTATCAAACCCTGTTGACGGTATGT
>DAINOA010000197.1:0-1945 GCA_036735625.1 Planktosalinus sp.
GAGCATATAAGCAGTATGATTACATGGTACAGCCACCCCTATTATAAAGAGCACCTGGAATCATTTGGTTTTAATGTTGAAAAAGAATTTATCGAAAGTGAATTTTCATTTTCAAATGTAAAAAATTCGGCTGTTTTTTCAAGAGCGGCTCAACTTATTAAAGAAAAATACAAACTGCGAGCCATCACTTTTACCTGCACTAAAGCAATTCTACCTTATATTGATGAAATGTTTGATTTGTTTAATGAATCTTATGCTTCACTTTCTTCATTTGTAGCCGTAACTGATAAACAAAAGGCTTATTTTAAAAAAAAATACATTGGATTAATCAATCCAGAGTATATAAAATTTGTCGTTGATGAAAACGACCAATTGGTGGCCTTTAGTATTGTAATGCCATCTTTCTCTGAAGTCTTAAAGGAAGTAAAAGGAAGATTGTTTCCTTTTGGCTTTTTAAAACTTTTAAAGGCTAAGAAAAATAGTAAAACAGTGATGTTTTATTTAATTGGGATTCATCCTACATACCAAAACAAGGGCGTTACCGCTATTATTTTTGAGGAGTATTTTGAAACATTTCAAAAACGAGGTGTTGAAAACTGCATCCGCACACCGGAATTGGTCGATAATTTAGCTATTCAAAATCTTTGGAAAAATTTTGATCCAAAGATTTATGCAAGAAGGAGAACCTATCGAAAAGATTTGTAAAAAAAATGTCCGATATAGATTATATACCGGACATTTTTTATAATTACACTTTATAAAGATTACTCACCCATTGCAGCAGAAACTGCCGCTGAAAGTCTTTTGTAAGTTCCGTTTTGAAGACGTTCTCTTATTGATTCAAATGCGCTCAACGTTTCATTGATATCCTCTATTGTGTGAGTAGCTGTCGGGATCATTCTTAATAAAATTAACCCTTTAGGTATCACAGGATAAACCACTATAGAACAGAAAATTCCAAAATTTTCTCTTAAATCTTTTACAAGCGCCATAGCTTCCGGAATGCTTCCTTGAAGATAGACCGGGGTGACACAACTTTGTGTAGTTCCAATATCAAAACCGCGAGCTATTAATCCTCCTTGCAACGCATTTACATTTTCCCAAAGTTTGTTTTTCAATTCGGGCATAGTGCGCAACATATCCAGACGTTTTAAAGCTCCTTCAACAAGTACCATTTGCAATGATTTTGCAAACATTTGTGAACGAAGGTTGTATTTTAGGTAATTGATGATTTCTTCATCTGCAGCAATAAATGCACCGGTACTCGCCATTGATTTTGCAAAAGTGGCAAAATATACATCTATACCGTCTTGTACACCTTGCTCCTCACCGGCTCCTGCACCGGTTTTCCCCAACGTTCCAAAACCATGAGCATCATCAACAAAAAACCTGAAATTGTATTTCTTCTTTAACTCAATAATTTCTTTTAATTTTCCTTGCTCACCACGCATTCCAAAAACACCTTCAGAAATTAAAAGGATTCCGCCTCCAGTTTTTTCAGCTACTTTGGTGGCTCTATCCAGGTTTTTTTCGATACTTTCCATATCGTTGTGCTTGTAGGTAAAGCGCTGCCCCAAGTGAAGTCGCACACCATCAATAATACAAGCATGTGCATCGACATCATATACAATAACATCGTCTTTGGAAACTAAAGCGTCAATGGCAGAAACCATTCCCTGATAACCAAAATTCAATAAATATGCAGCTTCTTTTTTTACAAAGGCAGCCAATTCATTTTGTAATTGCTCGTGTAAATCTGTATGACCACTCATCATTCTAGCCCCCATAGGATATGCAGATCCATATTTTGCAGCTGCTTCTGCATCTGTTTTCCTCACTTCAGGGTGATTAGCAAGCCCCAGATAGTCATTGATACTCCAGGTAATTACTTCCTTCCCTCGAAATTTCATTCGGTTGGAAATGGGCCCTTCCAGTTTTGGGAATA
>DAINOA010000198.1:0-1925 GCA_036735625.1 Planktosalinus sp.
TATAACCGATACCATCAACCACATCGGATATAACCCAAGGATGCCACACCACATTAAAGTCTTTTGAAAGCATATATGCACAAAGCTGTGCAGCCCCCCCAACCCTGTCAATCTTTGTAGGTGTCAACCTATCATGGTTCCCTGAGATTATATACACCTTGTTAAGCCTAGGTATTGATTTAAAGAACCCTGACAAAAGCTCAGTGATTTTGATAACCACATCACCGCCCCAACTGTGTATATCCTGCCATGTGTTTTCATGGTTGATACCTGATATTGATTCAACCAAATCGCCGTGTATGCTGATGTTGATGTTTTTATAAGACAGGTTGTTTATTGCAGATGACACTTCTTTCAAATAGCTTATCAAATCTTCCTGACGTGAATGCCTGTAATTCTCAGGCAGTGTCTTTAAACCATAATGAAGGTCTGCAAGGGCAAGAAGTATGGTACCGGAAGGGTTTTCTTTTTCAAGCGTGTCAAACCTTGCAGAAGAAACGACAGATGAAAGCAAGGGTGTTTCTGCGTTCTTTTTAACATAAACCTCTGCACGGTAAGTGTCAGGTGTGTTTGGGGTTTTTCCTTCTTCTACTGAAAACAGGGTTTTGACAACCTGTGATGGGTCAATGTTTATACCCAACCTGTTACAGAAACTTTCAAGGGAATCAATCGGTGTATAACCTTTGTACTTTTTTACCTCAACGTTTGTCAAAGGGGATGAAACCGACTCAGCAACAGGGGATGGGGAAGGTTTGTCTTGATTCAACACTTCCCCTACTTTTCTTCTCAATGTCCTGTGTGAAAGGTTGAGAGAAGGGTCAGACAAAAGTTCTTCTGCTATTGCACTGTAACTTTTGTTTTCAAGTTTGTCAAAGAGCTGTTTCACCCTTTTTGCAAAATCATTTTCTGGTTGTTGCATCAATAGACTTGTTTAATAACACCTCCATATCATCCAATATAGCTTTAAGTGCAAGGTTCTCTGCAGAACTTCTTGTTTTGTCAAGTTCAATTGCACAGTATTTCAAGCTGATTGCAAGTTGACCTTCCTTATAGTTGACAAAAGAAGGAAAAGAACTGTAAGTTGAAACTTTTTTTCCATTGACACCTTGCCATGTTTCTGCAAGAAGGTCAGACATGTCTGCAAGTGTTTCATACAAAACCTGTGTGAGTTTGTGTTCAGCTTCATTGAGTGTCTGCAAATGCCATATCCTAAACTGGACAATTTTGTATTCCAGATATTCAATAAACCCGTGAACAGCATCTGTTGGTTCTGCATCAGGTTCAGGTTCTTCTTTTGTGTATTTTTCAAGTGCTTTCATGTGTTTTGTTTTATAATTGAGGCATCACCGTGTTTTACCCACTGTTTATAATATGGTTTTGACCATTTCCCCATAGGACATGCTGCTGTACCGTCTTTACGGTCAAGGTCTTCATCTTCAAAGTAATAAGATGCTTTTGTGTCAACATTACACCCACAGCCTCTATAATAAAGTTCACCTTGAAAGAACGCTGTACGTATTATGTCTGAACCCTCTGGAACAACAGAATGTGATGTAAGCTTTGCTTCGTTGAGTGAAATTGTTTTACCTGACCATGAAGCAAGTTTTTCTATGTTACATCTTGAATCAGAAGTAAACAAAGGACAAAAACCGCACACAGACTTTCTGTATGCGGTTTCACTTTTGTCAGCTTTCTTCCCCTTGAGCTTCCACTTCAGGGTTTTCCACATCAGTGGGATTCCTGTCAGGACTGCTTTCGGGTGTTTGAGCAGTGTCAGTATCGTTTTGAACATTTTCTTTATTTGAGACTTTTCATTATTATTCTCAGAAAATTACGACACATACTTCATGTGCACGCTACGCTGATTTCAACAAACAATTAATTTTCCGTTAATATGTTGTAAGAAAGAAGGCTTTCAGAACCTT
>DAINOA010000199.1:0-685 GCA_036735625.1 Planktosalinus sp.
CTGTGAAGCAATCATTCGTTTAGAAGCCATGTAATGTTCAGGTGAAGCATGTCTGAGTTCACCCATAGAAGGTCTTGCAACATCTTTGGTTGCAGACACCAGAGAAGGTATAACAGCGTGTCTAAACTGAGGAAGCATCTGTTTGGCTTTTCTTTCACTGTTTAATGCAGCCAAGTCAACCAGTTCAGCTCTTTTTCCTGCAAATGAACGGGGAAGTGATTGAGGTGTGTCACCTTGGTTCTCAGTGGTTTGTGTAAACCTTTTAGGGTCTGTTGATTGTTTAAACAACCTTGGTACAAAACCTTGTTTATACGGTTGACCTGTTTGAAGGTTTGTTTCATCAGCTATGTTTTTTGTATCTATGCCGGGTAACTGAAGAGCAGGTTGATTTATTTGAACAAGTTCCCTTGGTTTGATTTCGTCTGTAATACTGCCTCTTTGATATTTTACGTATTTGCCTCCAGATTTTAATTCAGGAATGACTTTTTTTAAATTTTCTATTTCTTGTTGATTTTTACTTTCTCTTTTATTTTTTAAGATTTCTTTTTGCAAAAACTTTTTTTTGTTTTCCCATTCCTGTGCTTTTCTGCTAAGTTCCTGTTTAGCAAAAACAATTTGTCCATGAACCTCTGAAGGCATCCTATTAAAAAACCCATAATCTTTTAGTTTTTCAGAAATCTTCTTA
>DAINOA010000199.1:695-1897 GCA_036735625.1 Planktosalinus sp.
AAATACAAGGAGCCAAAAAGTGTTAATCGGTTTAGGACGTGATCTAAAAATTCCTTTGTTTTTTCACCTGGTCTGATTCCTGGAACAAAGGCGTTATTCTTCTGTAGCATTTCAGAAATCTTTTTAGTTTCTTCGTAATAAGGATTAATAGCAAAATCAAGCTTTTCGCTAGAAGTTTCTTTTTTTCCTTGTTTGACATTGTTAATCATTTCATCTAACTCGCTTTCTAAAACAATTTTTCGTTTAGTGTTTAAGTTAGTTTTTTCAGGTTTTTTTTCTTCAACAATTTTATCTGTTGCAGAACTTAAAATATCTGCTTTTTCAACTTCTTCAATAGAAACTGCCTCAGTATCTGTCAAAACATTGGTTTTTTCTGTTTCAACAGTTGGTTTTGATTTCAAAAAATCAGCACCGTGTTGTTTCCATGCAGCATCTGTAAGTTTACCATATTTACCATCAGCTCCAAACTTACCAAGCAAACTACCAAGGTTTTTTGAAACCAACCAGTCTTGAAACTCTTTGACTTTACCTTTAAGTTGTTCTGGTACAGCTAACAAACTTCCTCCTGAAGGTTTTACAGGTTTGGTAGGTTCAACAACTGTTTCTGTAACTTTTTGATTGGACGGGTTTACCAAAACACCTTCACTGTTGTAAACCTTACCGTTATAAAAAGTATGGTTTTCATATCCGGGTGTAAGAATGTTTCCTTTTTCATCAATTGTCAACAACCTGTCACCCCATTCAACTTTTCCTGTTTTAATTTCTTTAACAGGTTCATCAGTTGCAACAACGGGTTCTTCTGAACCAAACCTGTCTTTGTTGGCTTGAGCGTAATTACCAATCAGTTCAGAGGTTTTGACATTTCCTTTACCTATCCAGTTGGAAAAAGACAATGCGTTTTCACCTGTTCTTATCCCTATCTGACGGTTATTGCCTTTTACTTGAAAAGTACCGTCTTCTTTGAGTTCAATTTCTGTGTTCTTATCAAGACCATCAAAGATTTTACCTTTTCTCAGTTTGCGCTGAAGACCTTTGTCACTTGATGTTTCTGCAAACTTTTTAAGTTCCCCAACAGTGGTTTTCAATGATTTGGGTTTTGTTGACAGTGTTTGTGAGCCGTCTTGGTATTTTTTTACCGTACCCCCCATTTCAAACACATCTTGGTATTTCTTTGAACCGTGATATTCAGGGTTGTATTCTAT
>DAINOA010000200.1:0-1864 GCA_036735625.1 Planktosalinus sp.
ATCACGGCGGTGTTGTTGAATGATTTCTGCTTGTTGCTGTTGTTCTCGAAATGCTGCACTAATGTTTCTGAGCATTTTCAAAGAACGCTCTTGTGTAACACCAGCAGTGGGATTGTTTTCAATCTCATGCACATCAGGAGTAATCTTAATCGATTGAAGGTGTAAACTATACACCCTTAAAGTATCTTTGCCTCTTTTTATATCTGCATAAATGGCCCGAACATCAGAATTATTGAGAGGTATGTGACCTTTTTCAACAATGGGATATTTAGAAAATATGGCTTGACCATACTTTGATGATTTCCCCCGAATTTCCTCATGAGCAAAAGGATAAAGTTTAAAATCAATGTTGTGATTTCCTGAATACTCCTGAAAGCAAATGATGTCAGGGTTGTGCTCCTTGACAAAAGCAGCAATGGGTTTGTTAACATCTTGTTTGGGTATCCATTCAAATAAATTAAAAAGCCTAACATTGTAACTCATAAAAGTGAATTCATCTTCAACAGGCTCAACATTTTTGGAAGTAAAACGATAAAACTTATTAATAAAAGGAAGACCAATCAATAAAACAATAACTGACAACAACATTTGACGCTTAAACTGAATCAACCAATAGAAAAAAAACAAAGTGTTCAATATGAGCATCAAAGGCAAAAAAAGCGTTAATACAGAAAGTAAAGGAAATAATTTTGGAGCAAAAAATGGAAGTAAATAGGCCAAAAGCGATAAAATTGTCAAACCAATGTTGACAACATAAACAATCTTATTAAATAGCCCAAGTTTTTTCATCCCCAATGATTACAAACTGTAAAGTGTAAATGTATATTTTTAAAAATCAATCTTTCCCGGCTTTAAACAAAAAATCTTTTTCTTCTTTGGTTAAACTGTCATAACCTGATTTACTGATTTTGTCAAGTATCTCGTCAATCTGTTGTTGATTTTTGTCTTTTATTGGTTTAGACGTTGGTTTAGACGTTGTATTGTGGTACACTTTTTTAAAGTGTTTTTTATTTGGTTTGTTCGTTTTAAAACCATTGGCAACATAATCCATAAATCCCCCAAACCAGGCAGTAATATCATTTCCATTTCGAATATTTTTTAAACAAATACCCAAACAAAGCTCCCCCAAGGTGAGCAATACTTCCGCCTACATTAGAGGAACTCAAACTAATTAAATCCACAATTAAATAAAACATAGCAATATGCCAGAGTCTTACATTCCCAATAAGTAATAATCGTACCTGCATTTGTGGCGAAAAACTTGTTGTAGCAAACATCACTGCCATCACCGAACCTGAAGCTCCTATCAAGGATGCCTTATTACTGGTAAGTGCTGGAAAAATAAGATAACTTATAATATAAACTCCCCCGGCAAAAAGTGCCCCCACCAAATAAACATTCAACAACTGCTTCTGTGTAAAAAAAGTAAGAAACAAACGGGAAATAAAAAAGAATATAATCAGGTTGAAAAGTATATGAAAGAAGCCAGCATGAAAAAAAGCATAGGATAATATAGACCAAGGCTTCCATAACAAATCAGAGGGGTCTGAAGACAAACTAACCCATTGAATAAAACCAAATCGGATACTGAAAAGGGATAATATTCCCACCAAGACAAATGGAATAGCAAATAAAGCTACATTCAAATAAATGAGCTTTTCAACCACCCCACCCATGCGATACTGCAATTTTATTTCATTCCAAAAACTCATAATACAATTTTTATAGGTCCCAACGATTCTTTTTAAACTGAGATTTTTTCCAATACCACATCATCAAAAATCCGGTCAAAGCTCCTCCTACGTGTGCAAAATGAGCAATCCCTCCTCCACCAAACAAAGAAGTTCCTGAAATACCCATATAC
>DAINOA010000201.1:0-1847 GCA_036735625.1 Planktosalinus sp.
GTTGAGGTGATTTGCTATATTAATTTGGAATTTGGTGCTTGTAATTTGGAATTTTATGAAATCAATCCTTAAACTGGAAGAGTTCGCCTTATTTATCTTCGGCATTTTTCTGTTCTCCCAACTCCCCTTTGCCTGGTGGTGGTTTTTGGTTTTGATACTAACCCCTGATATTGGGATGGTGGGTTACCTTTTCGGAAATAAAGCCGGTGCATTTTCTTATAATTTGTTTCACCATCGCGGGATTGCCGTTGTGGTTTATTTGCTGGGAATTTATCTACATTCCGATGTAACACAATTTATTGGTGTCATTCTCTTTTCCCATATTGCAATGGACAGAATGTTTGGCTACGGACTCAAATATAAAAAAGGATTTAAGTTTACACATTTGGGGGAAATTGGCGATAACTCAAAAACTCACTGACTCAAAGACTCACAAACTATAATGAATATCGAGCAATACCGAAACTACTGCATCAGCAAAAAAGGCGTCACAGAAGAGTTCCCGTTTGACGAGGACACGCTTGTTTTTAAAGTCATGAACAAGCTCTTTGCGCTCACTTCGTTAAAAAAATGGGAAGCAGGTGACCATTCCATCAATTTAAAATGTGACCCCGATTGGGCAGAAGAATTGCGGGCGCAGTATGACGCGATTATTCCCGGTTATCATATGAGCAAAAAACACTGGAACACCGTGGCGTTTAATCAGGATGTACCCGACAAGATGATACTTGAACTCATAGACCACTCTTATGAACTAGTGGTTTCAGGCCTGACCAAAAAACTACAAGCCGAATTAGCCAATTTGTAATTTTAGCTGTAATTTCGGGGCTTTTAATCATTGATGATGGCTCAGAATCCGCAGGATTTTTATACTTCCCAAATTGACACTTTTCAAAAACAACTCAAAAGCATCAGGCAAAAGTTGTTTGCTTCCAGTATGCTTCGATTGGTGGTGTTTGTGTTGATTTGTTATGGGATATACTTCTTTTTTGGCGATGCCCGAGCTGTAATTGCCGTGATTCTTATCGGAAGTGCTTTGTTTTTGTTTTTGATTTCGCGGCACAGCGACCTCACTTTTCAAAAGAAACTATTACAGGAACTTATAGCTATCAACAAAAAAGAGCTCAAGGCATTAAACCGGGATGTCCTTGACTTTCCTGAAGGCAATGAATTTCAGGATAATTTTCATTATTACAGTCAGGATATTGATTTGTTTGGCAAAGGCTCTTTCTATCAATACCTCAACCGCACCGCCACAAAGGAAGGTGCTGAAAAACTGGCTGAAAAACTAAAAAGCAACCACATTGAAAACATCCTCCAAAAACAGGAAGCCATTAAGGAACTCTCAGAAAAAGCTGTCTGGAGACAGGATTTTACAGCCTATGCCTCTATTTCAAAATCTGAAACTTCAACTGCTGAAGTGATAAGCCTTTTAAAAAACCATTCTTTTTTTATACCCAAAAGGATGCACATCTTACCCATTGTTTTTTCGGTAATTTCTGTATTGGTTTTTGTTGCCTTGTTTCTTGATATTATTAATTTTAAACAAGTGTTGCTTTGGTTTTTTATCGGTTTGGGCATCTCGGGGTTTTACTTAAAAAAGGTGAATGACCTTTCTGAGAAAATGGATAAAACTCAGGAAGTTTTTCAACAATATTATTACTTATTGATGCAAATTGAAAAAGCTCGTTTCACTGCAGCGAAATTAAAATCATTACAGCAACAAATCGCCATTGAAAATGCTAAGGCTTCCACCATCGCCCGAAAGTTTTCCCAAACTCTGAACGCTTTCGACCAGCGTAATAATAAGTTACTTGGTTTTATTATCAATGGTTTTTTACTGTGGG
>DAINOA010000202.1:0-1837 GCA_036735625.1 Planktosalinus sp.
GAAAAACTGGGAACTTACAATCCAAACATCAATCCCGCAGAAATCAATATAGATGTTGACGGGTCTGTAAAATGGTTGCAAAATGGTGCTCAACCCACCGATACTGCAAGAGCCATTCTTTCTTACAAAGGAGTTATGATGAAAAAACACCTTATGGGAGGAGTTGCAAAAGGCGCTTTAACTGAAGAACAAGCTGAAGAAAAATTCCAAGCTTGGTTAGAAGAAAAAGCAGGAAGAGTGAGTGCTAAAAAAGAAGGACTTTCTAAAGCTGAAGCCAAAGCCAAAGCTAATGCACTTGCCGCTGAAAAAGCCGTTAATGAAAAACGTATGGCAGCCGCTGCTGAAGCTGAGGCAACCGCAGAAGAAGTAACAGAAGAAGTCGCTGAGGAAACTCAAGAAGCCACTGCTGAAGCTACAGAAACAGTTGTTGAAGAAACAGCTGCTGCTGAGGAACCAAAAGCAGAAGAAGTTCCTGCTGAAGAGGAAACTCCAAAAGCTGAAGACGCTCCTGCAGAAGAAGCAGAAGAAGAGAAAAAAGAAGCTTAATTCATTAAACGATGCAAAAGGAAGAATGTTTCTACCTGGGCAAAATCGTTAGGAAATACAGCTTTAAAGGGGAAGTTTTAATCAAACTCGATACAGACGAACCCGAATTGTACACTGAAATGGAATCGGTTTTTGTTGATTACAACAACAACTTGATTCCATTTTTTATTGAAAAAAGTGCACTTCACAAATCTACCTTGTTACGCGTTCAGTTTGAAGATGTTAATACAGAAGAAAAGGCTGATGAAATCATTGGACTTGAAGTGTATTTGCCATTAAACTTTTTACCGGAACTTGACGATGATCAATTTTACTACCACGAGATTATTGGCTTTACGGCAGAGGATGTCAATTTTGGGAAAATTGGTATTGTAAAAAGTGTTAACGACAGTGGTTCACAAGCTCTTTTTGAAATTGAACGTGATGGAAAGCAAATTTTGATTCCCGTGAACGACGATTTTATCAAAAAGGTGGATAAGAAGAACAAAAGCCTGCTTTTGGATACTCCTGAGGGGTTGATAGATATCTATCTTTAAAGTTCAAGGTTTAAATTCCAGGCACCAAATTCCAAAAATCAAAATGAGTTTTTCCTTTAAACAATTCACTTTAGAACAAGACCGCTGTGCCATGAAAGTGGGTACAGACGGTGTGCTTTTGGGTGCATGGACATCTTTGAAAAATAATCCTCAAACTGTTTTGGATATCGGTGCCGGAACCGGTTTGATTGCCCTGATGCTAGCACAACGCAGCACTGCCGATCAAATCGATGCCATTGAAATTGATGAAGATGCCTATGAGCAATGTGTTGAAAATTTTGAAAACTCCCCGTGGGCAGACCGGCTATTTTGTTACCACGCTTCTTTAGATGAATTTGCCACAGAACCGGAAGCTGAGAAATATGATTTAATCGTTTCAAATCCGCCTTACTTTGGTCCCAATGAAAGGGAGATTAATATCCCTGAAAACAGAAAAAAAGCCCGGTTTTATGACAGTCTGCCTTTTGAAGATTTAGTGAATTATGCGGCACAATTACTTTCTGAGGTAGGGGAGTTGGCCGTGGTGATTCCATTTTCTGAGGAAGAAAAATATATCGCTTTCGCGAAAGCAAATAAACTCTTCCCTTCTCGCATTACCCGTGTGCGCGGAACGATTACTGCTCCCATAAAACGAAGCCTCATGCAATTTGCCTTTACAAAACAAACTGTGGAAGAAAACGAATTGGTACTTGAAATTTCCCGCCACCAATACACAGATGAGTTTAAAAAAATGGTGCAGGATTTTTATTTGAAGT
>DAINOA010000203.1:0-1833 GCA_036735625.1 Planktosalinus sp.
CATTGAAGATTTAGGTTTTTTCGCCAAACCTATTATAGCAAAAATAGACCCGAATGGCAATCTAATTTGGAGCAATTTGATGTTTGAGGATATTTCTTCAGAAAATGTGGCAGCCGGTGTATTAGCCGTTGATAATGAAGGTTCGGCTTATTTTACAGGCAGAAGGTCAATCACCTTTCAGCAATCGAACGCTTTTGTTTGGAAATTTTCCGGCACCGGAGACTTGCAATGGACGTATACATTTGCTCTAAACGGATACAGAACAACGTATTATAACATTGCGTTTAATTCGGCTCAAGATAAGCTCTATGTTACCGGAGATGTTGCATCATTTAATGGTGCTCAGACCCTAAATCGTATTGATATCCTTAACCCTTCGAATGGTGAAGTGATTAATTTCTTGCAATATGCCACAACACCAAATTCCGTTTATTCAGAAACAGAAGCCACTTATTTAGATGGCGATGAGAATCTATATATTAGCCTTTATGATGATGTTGGTGCCGCAATAATCAATAAATATGATAATGCGCTCAATTTGGTTTTTACCTATATGTATTATCCTGACGGCAGTTACGACAATAGCTTTGCTAAAATAATCGGAGCTGACAATGGTGAAATTTATGCGGTAGGTTATACTTATGCAAGTTCTAGTTCAAACACAGGAAGAGGGTTTTATGTTCGCCTTGCAGCCGATGGAACGGAATTAGAAACTTTTGTTTTTCCGGGTACAGTAGAGGAATACATTTACGATTGCGTTAAAATGAATGATGAAGTAATCTTTACCGGAGCCACAGTGAATTCGAACGATCAATATGCAATTAAAGTTTGGCGATTGAATACAACTAATGGGGATTTTGGTAGCTATGTTTATGGAAACACCGGCATTATTTATTCAGAGGGCAGTTGGATTACAAGTAATGACGGAAGTGTATTTGTGACAAGCACGTTGCGAACAAATTCATTAGGTGGCTTTTTAGTGTTAAAGTTAAATACAAATGAAATTGTAACCAGTGTGGATGAAACGGATGCAGCCACTGATTTTAATGTTTACCCCAATCCATTTATTGACCAAATTCAGTTTGAGGTTCCAACTAGTGCTGCTGCTGAAGCGATAGTTGTTAATGTAATGGGTCAAATGGTTTACCGGGAATCTCTCTATCATCAACATAACTTAAATCAACTGAATTTAGGGAATTTACAATCGGGTATTTATTATTTAAAAATTGTTGACTCCAATAGCAAAAGCTATCTCACCAAAAAAATTGTGAAGCTGTAGAAGTTTGTTGCATTCGCTGTATTTTGCAACAAGGTTATTCCCCTCTCGTCCGCGTTTGTAACACGGAGGCCTGAGATTATCATTTCTAATGCAACTGTTGTTAGAACCTTCCTTTGTAAAGTTCTGCTTCAATCTCACAATGATGTTTAGTATGGTGCTTTATTCACTTGTCAAATGAGTATTTTTGGTACTCCTGCGGTTTTGTGCGCGAACATAAAATGTTATGTATGCACGGGGCACAGAGCATTATATAAAATTGATAACATGATAAAAAAAACAGTTTTACCAATTCTTATGGCGACAATTTGGATAAGTATTTCTGAGTTTGTTCGCAACACATTTTTATTACACAATTATTGGACTGAACACTACCAGAGTTTGGGGATGACCTTTCCTGAACAGCCAATCAATGGGGCTGTATGGGGAATATGGTCTTTGTGTTTTGCAATAGCCATTTTCATATTCAGTAAAAAATATACTCTATTTCAAACCACGTTTTTATCTTGGTTTGTAGGTTTTGTATTTATGTGGTTAGTAGTTGGAAATATGGGTGT
>DAINOA010000204.1:0-1832 GCA_036735625.1 Planktosalinus sp.
TTCTTTTTTTCTTGTGGGAAAAAGGATTCTACTCAAAATCAAGATAATTTATATCTTTTCAGAGATTATATAACGCAACACACAGCCGGAAGAGTTTCAATAGTTGAACCCATAAGAATTGAATTAACAAAATCGCTCGATCAATTTGACCTCACCCAAGAGCTCCCATCTGATTATTTACAAATCACCCCAAAAACATCAGGAAATCTAGTGATAGAAAATGGCAAGAGCTTAATTTTTGTGCCAGAATCCAGTTTAAAACCAGATACTGAGTACAACGTTACACTTAAACTCGACAAATTTTATGATGATTTAAAAAAGGAATTTCGATCGTATACTTTTGGATTTAAAACCATCACCCCGGCATTTAAAATAAATCTTGAAGACCTTCAGTCCTACAACAAAGACTGGCAATATCTTTCCGGCACACTGCAAGCAAATGATGTTATTGAAGCAGAAAATATTAAAGAAATTATTAAAGCCTCTCAAAAAAATAATAACCTTAAAATAAAATATAAAGAAAGTACCCTTTCTGCAAAACATTTTGAATTTGTTATTGACAGTATTCAACGTTTTGAAGACGATTCTGAAATTTTAATCTCCTGGGATGGAAAAGCCATATCTTCTGAAACAAAAGGCGAATCACTTTTTACGATTTTTGGAAAAAACAATTTTTCAGTTGTTAATGTAACAGCACATTTTGAGCCACATAGCTATTTAAAGATTAACTTTTCAGACCCGATTAGGGAAAATCAAAATTTTAATGGGTTAGTAAGCATTCAAAACTTGACAAACCATCGTTTTGAGGTGGATGGAAATGTTTTAAGAGTTTATCCTCAAGAACGAATTATTGGTGATGCACTAATCGAAATATTTCAAGGAATTGAAAGCACAGACGGATACAAGCTCAAAAAACCGTTTTCAGAACTCATATCTTTTGAACAATTAAAACCAGCCATAAGGCTTATCTCAAATGGCGTGATTTTACCAAATGCCGTTTCAACCCCTTTTTATTTTGAGGCTGTGAACCTCAATGCTGTTGAAGTGAGGGTTATTAAAATATTTGAAAACAATATTTTACAGTACTTACAATCTTCAAATATAAACGACAATTCTGTTTATAATCTCAACCGAGTGGGAAGAAGAATCGCAAAAAAAACCATCACACTTAACAAAGAAGGACTTTCTGATGATGGCCAATGGAAAGCTTATGGTCTTAATTTATCTGAATACTTCACAGCAGAACCCGGTGCAATTTACCGTGTTGAAATAAGTTTCAAAAAAGAACACGTCAATTACAATTGTAATACAACATCAGTTACTTCAAATGATGGGGAAGACTATTATGACTATGAGTATTATGAATCGTCCTCAACCAACATCACTTCTGCAGATGAAGAAGAACGAGAGCAACAATACTGGGACAACCGTATTTATAGATGGCGCTCTTACACTTATAACTGGCGAGAACAAGAAAACCCATGCCATGAAGCTTATTATAATGAAGACAGAATTTTAAGCACAAACCTTTTAGGGTCAGATTTGGGGCTCATCGTTAAAAAAGGCATCAATCAATCTTATCACTTTGCAGCATCAAACCTGATAACTTCAAAACCTGAAGGAGGAGTAAAAATTTCGCTCTACAATTACCAGCAACAACTTATTACAACCGTTACCACAGAGCCCAATGGACTAATTCTTTTTGATAGCGAAAAGGAAATTGCATTTGCAGTAGCTCAGAAAAACAACAATTTTGCATATGTAAAATTGGATGATGGCAATGCCTTGTCATTAAGTAAGTTTGATGTTTCAGGCAAGCAACTTCAAAAAGG
>DAINOA010000205.1:0-1832 GCA_036735625.1 Planktosalinus sp.
TGGTGGCGTCTAAATCAAAGGTGTCGAGTATGCGCAGGGAGTGTTCATAATTGGCCTGGTCTATTTGCTTGAAGTCTTTGATATCCTGCAGTTGCCACACGCCATAAACTGCTTGTTGCTTGTCAATCCTGTTGTTCCAGATGTGATGGGCATTTAAAATATGGCTAAACAGGCTGATGGCTTTTTCAGAAGTGATATCGGGATGTTTAATAAATACTTCGGCCAATTGCTGGTTGCAATGGTGGTTGTATGCAAAGAGTTCTTTGAAAAATGAGGTCATTTTGGAGTGGGTTTTATTCTTTTTTTTAGCAGTTTCATTAGTCAAAGTCGGTCAGAATTGTATCCTTTTTTATGATAAACTTTACCCGGTCGTCAAGTGAAAACCCATTGGTATAATATCCTACATCAATACTTTTTGATACAGTATCATTCTTTGTGAAATTTAATATGTAGTGACCATCCATTTTATGCTCTTTCATTAAATAAAAAGTTTCAGAGCTTCTATTAGGTTTGATGTTATTTATCAGTAATAACGCAACTTTTTCAGATGTATGAAATGTTATGTTTTTCAATTCATAATCTGTTTCATTTTCAATTATTACATTTATACCGTTTTCCTTTAATTCAACACAGGAAACTAAAATTATAAAAACGACTAAAAATTTTATTATTCTCATTATTTTTCTTTGCTTCTATTGTCTTGAAAATAAAGTAGCTCTATTTGACTTAAATGCTCTGATACTCTATAATACAAACTCACATTCTTATGAATAAAACCCTTTCTTATCAATGGGTGTTTTTCTGATGCTTTGAAATGAAAGGGATTTTCTTGAATTTGAGTAATAGTCTTTTCGGTGAGGAGGTAGAATTCCTGAATGTATTTTTCTCCCCAGGTGATTTCAAGGAAATCTATAATTTCTGAGAAGCTGGATAAAGCACTATTTGTCCAGATTATTTTCAAAGGCCAACACGCTTTTTCATTTTTTTCATCACCTCTTCATGTGGAATCGTGTTTCCATTTTCAATATCCTCCAGCCCTTTTTGGATTCCTTCCTGTTCAGCAGGGCTTAAGTGGTCCCACCAATCTTCATCACGGGCTTCTTCTTTCAGTGACTTTAACCGATTGATAATGGTTTTGTCCTTTAAAGAAGTAATCCATTCTATGATTTTGTATTTTTCCAGTTGTATGTCCATAATTCAAAGTTAATTAAAAAATGAATAGTCTGTTCTAAAGAATTACTTAATAATCCTAAAACTCCCCGTTTCCCCATCAAAATCAATCAGGTTTTTGGGGAAGAGTGCAGAGAAACAGCCCTCTTCAATCAACGCACAGGGGTCGCCAAAAAAGGTCTTTTCGGGGGTCATGACCACCATTTTGTCACAGAGCTGTATGGCGAGGTCAATCTCGTGGGTGGAAAAGAGGATGGTTTTGTTCTTGCTGAGGTTTTTCAGCAACTTTAAAATGGACGCCCGGTGGTAAATGTCGAGGTGGGTGGTGGGTTCGTCCAAGATGATGATAGGGGTGTCTTGTGCCAAAGCCCGTGCAATCAAAGCGCGTTGCAGTTGCCCATCGCTGAGTTCATAGCATTTGCGGTCTTTAAAACCGAGCATTTCAGTGGCATTCAGGGCTTCGATGATGTGTATTTTATCGTCTTCGGTGAGGGTGCCCAGCCAGTTGGTGTAGGGTTGGCGGCCTAAAGCGACGAGTTCGCCCACGGTCATGTTTTTGGAAGCGGGTATTTCGGTAAGCACCACGCTCAGGGTTTCTGCCAGGGATTCAAAACTATAGTTTTGGAGGGATTCCCCGTTTAAAACAATATCCCCTGAAAGCG
>DAINOA010000206.1:0-1826 GCA_036735625.1 Planktosalinus sp.
CCCGGCGATTGCTATAGAACAAAAAGTGAATACCACAAACCCAAGATCAACTGTGGGTACATCCACAGAAATTTATGATTACTTAAAACTACTTTATGCACGCATCGGGAAAACACATTCACCTGTTTCCGGTTACGAGGTAAAAAAAGATACCGTTTCAGATGTCATCAACCACTTTAAATCTCTTGAAGAAGGAAAAAAACTCCTCCTGCTCTCACCCATCATCCTTGAAGATGGAAGAACGCTCGACAATAAAATAAAAACACTTGCCCAACAAGGCTATGCACGCGTTAAACAAAATGGGAAAGTAATGCGGATTGATGAATTTGATGCTTCAAAAGCAGAAAAAAACACTGTCTATATAGTAATTGACCGCATCATCACCAAAAACGAAGAAGACTTCTACAACCGCCTGGCTGATGCTGTTGAAATGGCATTCTTTGAAGGCAAAGGAACTTTGTTTATTGAAGATTTAGAAACCAATAAAGAAACCGAATTCAACAACCGTTTTGAACTGGACGGAATCACTTTTCTCGAACCAAATATTCACCTCTTTAGCTTCAATAACCCTTACGGGGCCTGCCCTACTTGTGAAGGATATGGCGATGTGATTGGTATTGACGAAGAACTGGTCATACCCAACACAGCTCTTTCCATCTATGAAAACGCTGTTTATGCCTGGCGTGGCGAAAGCATGAGTTGGTACCGTGATCAATTGGTGAATAATGCCTATAAATTTGACTTCCCCATTCACCGCCCATGGTTTGAACTCACTGATGAGGAGAAACAACTTGTTTGGGACGGCAATCAATATTTTGAAGGCCTCCATTCCTTTTTCAAATTTCTGGAGGAAAAAAGCTATAAAATCCAAAACCGGGTGATGCTTTCGCGTTACCGTGGAAAAACAAAATGCAGTACCTGTAAAGGCAAAAGATTACGACCCGAAGCCGCTTATGTGAAAATTCAGGGGAAATCCATCACCGATTTGGTAGAAATTTCCATTGAAAAGCTGCAACATTTTTTTGTCCAACTGGAACTTAACGACCACGACACTCAAGTAGCCAAACGCCTCCTCACCGAAATCAACAACCGCCTGAGCTTCCTTAACAATGTAGGACTCTCTTACCTAACCCTCAACCGAAAATCAAACACCCTCTCTGGCGGGGAATCCCAACGCATTAATCTGGCAACCTCGCTGGGAAGCAGTCTGGTGGGTTCTATGTACATTCTCGACGAACCCAGCATTGGACTGCACCCAAAAGATACTGAGCGACTCATTGATGTTCTAAAATCCCTGCGCGATTTGGGCAACACGGTAATTGTGGTAGAACACGATGAAGATATCATGAGAGCCGCAGACGAAATTATTGACATAGGCCCAGAAGCAGGAAGTTTTGGAGGTGAAGTAGTGGCATGTGGGAACTTTGAAAAGATTCTAAAAAGCGATTCGCTTACAGCAAACTATCTCAATGGAAAAATGAAAATTGAAGTTCCCAAAAAAAGGAGGACTTCCAAATACCAAATCACCATCATCGGGGCGAGACACAACAATCTACAAAATATTGATGTCACATTTCCATTGGCAAGTTTTGTGGCTGTTACCGGTGTTTCCGGAAGTGGTAAAAGCACCTTGGTCAAAAAAATACTCTATCCCGCATTGCAGCGCCATCTCACCGGTGCCGGCGAGAAACCCGGTCAGTTTTCAAAAATGGAAGGCAATTTTGGGAATTTAAAAAATGTGGAATTCATAGACCAAAACCCCATTGGTCGTTCCAGTCGGTCTAATCCTGTGACTTATATTAAGGCGTATGATGATATCAGGAATT
>DAINOA010000207.1:0-1808 GCA_036735625.1 Planktosalinus sp.
AACTCATGTGGTTGCTCATAAGCTTTGTATTTATTATAATCAAGGGTTATCTCTTCATTTGGAAGTATCTCCCTAAGCCCATAAATATAAGATGTTTTTCCTTCTCTTAGCATATATGCGTTAGGTTTATTGGAATGATTGATGTGTTTTCCAAAGAAAGTGGGGGATAACGCTTCTCTAAACAACCTTAACTGTTCACCTATCCTTGTCTTTGCACCCACACGTATTTCAATAAAATGCTGTGCGTTTAAATCTGCAAAGTGTTGACCCGGCTTCATTTCCACTTTGTTAATAACTTTAAACCCTTCATTGAGGAACAATACCTGCAAAGGGAAAGCAACCCCCTCCATAGTCACGGTATTTGCATCCAAAAACATTTTTCCTGTGTTGATATAAGGAGGTATGTGGTTTCTGTAACCTTCTGTTTTATCAGTCAAATCGGAAAGAACATCAATTTCATACATACTCCCCCCTATGACCATTGGAACACGTTCTCTTATTTTATCAAGAACACATATTTCATCGTCTTTTAAATGTCCACTTACAGAAAACAAACCTCTTCCGTGTATCGGTGAGGGTCTTACTTCAACCAGCCGCATTTAACAGGGTTTTTATTTTATTAAGTATTTGTTCCTCAGCTTCAGGTGACACATCATACCGTCTTTCCGGTGAAACAAAACGGTGTGTGACAACCATTTCAATAGGTATCCTAAACTTACGCATTTTATCAACACACCATCCGGCAACAGAAAGTATTTCTTCTTTTGTTATTTTACGTTTATAAGTATCACCGCTTACAGCAATACCCAAAGAAAAATCATTGCAGTTTTTTCTACCGTTCAACGATGAAGCCCCTGCGTGCCATCCTCTTTGTGTGTCTTTAAGCAATTCAAATCTTTCACCATTGAGATTGACAAGACAGTGATAAGAAACTTTTGATGAAGGATTCAATATCCAGCTCAAAGAGCCTGCAAAATTCCCTGCTGAATGATGCAAAATAATTGCTTCAGGTACAATTACCCTGTTTTTAGTGTAATTGGGAGACTGTCTAAATGCTGTCATTTCAGTATTTCTAGTTTAGGTTTAAACTTACATCCTGTTTTACATGTTTGGTCTTTGGTGTTTGACAAAGCTTCAAGAACAACTTTACCAAGTGTGACAAGCTTGTCAGGACATCCACAACCTTCATACTCTTCAACCAAACGGTTGATGTTCTGCGCTGTTTCCACATTGAACACTATCTCTTCAGATTCAACTTCTGCAAGTTTCATTGATTTGATGTACTTGCCTCCGCTTTGATGATATGAGTATGCGGGTATCAAAGGGATACCTTTGTCACCAATCGAATTGTTTTCGTTGTGACCTACACCAGCAGCGATAATCCCTCCCATTTTATAACTTGGAGGTTGTGAAACCGTGATTTCTTTCTTTTTACGTTCTGGAATGTACATAATGTTACCACTTAACCTTGTGTGACCAGTATTTTGCGCTCAGTTTTGATGTAGGTTTACCTTGGGCGTTATGTCTTGCATAATAAGACTTTTTACGTGCTTTGTCTTTTGCTGTCCTAGGGTTCTTTCCTGCTCCTGTAACACCTTGTTGACCGAATCTGATAATCTGTTCTTTACCTGATTCGCAAGCTTTGACAACGTGTGATTTAGTTTTATGATTAGGTGTACGTCTAGGTTTGTTGCAAGACATTGATTTTTTGTCAATCTGACCTCCTTTTTCATAGTTTGATAAAAACGTCCCTCCATCACTTTTCTTCCACTTTGAAGCATTGTCAGCAAACACAGCCTGTTTCTTTA
>DAINOA010000208.1:0-1784 GCA_036735625.1 Planktosalinus sp.
ACCACAATGGCTGGAGCCCCATTATGTAAAACTCGATTATGATATGCTTCTATTTAAAGTAAATTCTGTTGGAAGACTCTTTATCGAACTTACCGTCAATGAAAGTCAAAATAAAACCTTGTATGTCCCGGCAGATAGTGGCACTTATACAGATTGGAACCAATTTATCATTCAGGCACATTCAATTGAAATTTTAGAAGAATTTCCACAGAAAATCAAATCACAACCCCTTATTGGGAGTAAAACTATTTTTGTTGAAGGCGATGTGATGTTGTCACCCGTTCATGTAAAGGGTGACTGGTTGTTTGTTGAAATTTTAGATTATCAATACAACCCAAAAGGGCAGGGCTGGATACAATGGAAAAAAGATGGAAAATTATTGATTAGCTACCAAATGTTAAGTTAACTAAAAACGATAAAGATGAACAAGTATTTTAAACCCGCCTCTATTTTATTCTATATATTCATGTTGCTCGTCTTCTTTTTTATAGGAGTGTATACAGGGAAGCTATTTGGTGTCGCAGATAATCAAGGATTGGCAGGCGGGGCTATAGTTTTGGGCTGGGGTGTGCTTTTTGGGGGGATTGCATTTCTTGCTTCCTTTTTTATAGTGCGTGTAATCAGGACTAAAAATATTGTGTTGCTCAACATACTCTTGTTTGTGTTGTTATTGTTATCCATCTTATTAACCTATCTCAACTATCAGGCAAGGCAAGCATTAAAGGATAACCCCGAAGAAAATCAAGAACAACCGGAATTAAAACCGGTAACTCCCACAACGATGTTTCTTACTAAAAGCAACTTTGATAAAACCATAGCAAAAGTTGAGAGTACTTCAGATAATGAAATGGGATTGGGGTTTTTTACTCCAAATTATTATGAATTTCCGGTACTGTATTTTTATGGCGGTGTTAATCTTGAAAAGTCTATCAATGACCACTCGCCACAAGACAGCGTTGTTTTTACTCAACAAGAGGGCTATAAATTGTCCACCAGTTATGCACCTCCCTGGTTGTTTCCTGAACATTTAAAACTGGATTATGAATTGATGGCGTTTAAAGTGCTGGGTCTTGGAAATGACTTTCTCAAGGTGGAAGTAAATAAAGTAACCGGTCAAATAGCTTATCTCGATAAAACCAAAGGAACCTATAAAACCTGGCCTGAGTTTTTAAGAACCAAGGCAAGTCTGGAACCGATTGAAAAGGAAAACCAAACCGTTCATATAAAGCCCTTAAAGCACGCTTCTAAAGTTCAGGTTGATTTTAAATGGATGCAACCATTGCTTATTGAAAGAACTTGGATGTATGTTAAACTGTTGGATGAACATCACAAGGAGCAGGGCAGAGGATGGGTGCAGTGGCGTAATGATGAGCGGTTGCTTGTGAGGTATTCTTTGTTTGGGTAAATAATTTTAATCTTTTATACTATTATGAAAAAATGTCTTCTGTTTTACACAAATTAAATCAATGAAAACAAGGTAATTGCATAAAACAAAAAAGCCATTCATATTACTATGAATGGCTTTTCAAAAAAGGCGATGACCTACTCTCCCACTGGTGCAGTACCATCGGCGCTAATGGGCTTAACTACTCTGTTCGGAATGGTTAGAGGTGAGCCCCATTGCAATAATCACCTTAAATCATGTCTCGCACTTGATGCGAGATCTCTTAGTTAAACTAAAAGTAATATCGTGACATATTGAAAAAAATAATATATAAAAAACGTGTGTTACTCTATAAAAAAACAAGCGTACAATAAGCCTATGGGTTATTAGTACTACTCGG
>DAINOA010000209.1:0-1777 GCA_036735625.1 Planktosalinus sp.
CGATTAAAAGGGAATTCGGTGTAAAACCGAAGCTGTTCCCGCAACTGTAAGCTAGAAAGCTTGTTGTTCACTTCAATGTCACTGTCCGCCTCTGGCGGATGGGAAGACCAACAACAAGACGCGAGCCAGGAGACCTGCCATATTTCAAAAACCAATGTCAAACTTTCGGGATAAAAGTTTGGGTGAAGAATTCTTCATACCTTATTTCCCGGTTAATTAATTTAACCAATGAACAAATTTATGGTATCGGCACTGTTTTGTGCCACAACACTGGTGTCTGCCCAGGAACTTCAAAAAGCAGAACAATTAGACTCCGTTTTTATTGACACCAAAGTGCAACTCCATCGCAAAAACAGCGGTAAAGTCGTCACTAAAATCACCTCAGAAACCCTGGAACGCAGTGCCGGAAAGTCTGTTGCACAGGTCATCAATGAGGTTTCGGGAATTGAAATCAATGGCAGCCGCAGTTTTGACGGTCAAAACCTGGGCTACTATGTGCGCGGCGGAAGGAACCGTCAGGTGGTGATTATGCTGGACGGGGTGCAGGTGACAGACGGCTCACAAATCGCCAATGATTATGACCTGCGACTCGTGCCTGCTCAAAACATCGAGCAGATTGAAATTGTCAAAGGTGCTTCGAGCGTTCTTTACGGAAGCGGTGCCGCAACAGCGGTTATCAACATCACTACCAAAAAATCGAGCGACAGACCCATTGCAGCGTCTTTTACTTCGACCGTAGGCACCAACCAGGGGCAGGGAGTGGACAATTACCGTGCAGAAGAATTCACCAATGCGGTGAACGTCAACGGGACACTGGGCAGGTTTTTCTATCTGGCAACCTTCAATAATCGCTATGTGGACGGACTCTCAGCTATTGCAGCACCTGAGGGCGAAGAACCCTTTGAAAGTGATGTATTTAACAGTTTTGACAGCTATGTCAATCTGGGTGTGCACCTTACTGAAAATATCAAGGTGAGTCAGTTTTTCAGTTATGGCAAGTTCAAAGCCGGCTATGATAATTTTGATTTTACCGATGCCAATCACCTTTCAGAATCGCGCCAATTGCGCACCGGCGGTAACTTTGAGTGGAAATACAAAAGCGGGAAGTATGTGTTCAACGATTCCTATGCGTGGATAGAGCGCGAACTTTCAGATAATTTTCCGGTGAAGTATGATGCGCGTTTTTATGCGCTGGACAATTATTTGCAACATCGGTTTGGAGAACAGGTTACAGCCATTGCCGGATTTAACTTTTCCACTTCCAATATGAATGCGTTCAGTATCCCTTTCGGCGAAAGCCAGTTTGCACAGGTGATTGACAAGGACGATGCTCAATTCACCATTTTTGACCCCTATGTAAATGTGGTGTATGTTTCAAATTTTGGTTTGAATGTCAATGCCGGCGCGCGTTTGAATACGCATTCGGTTTATGACAATAAGTTGGTGTACAACATCAATCCTTCTTATAATTTTGCTTTAAGCGAAAACAATTTGAAATTTTTGGCCTCCTACAGCACGGCCTATATCACTCCATCCTTGTTTCAGATTTATGACCCTTCCTATGGCAACGAGGATTTATTGCCCGAAGAAAATGCCACCATTGAAGCCGGAATTGAATTTACCACAAACACTAATTTCAGGACCAGTGTGGTGTATTTCACCCGAAACGAAAAGAATTATGTCGATTTTGTGACTGTGGATCCTGTTAATTTTATTTCGCAATACCAAAACATCGCCGATGAATTTACAGCAGATGGAGTGGAAGTGGAGCTTTCAA
>DAINOA010000210.1:0-1748 GCA_036735625.1 Planktosalinus sp.
AGTGTCTTTTGTTGAATGGTCAAGTTCTGTTTAAAAGTTTATAACAAGAGCTGGAAGCATTGAACCTATCCTTGTTGCCCTTGAATCTTTTTGTTCTTTACTTACCCATTGACTCGTAAAGGAAAAATTGACAACTGAATCTATTACAGGTAAGTTAAAACCTTCTTTAACTTTTGAAACAGTGTGCAACAAATTTGTTGAACCTGTTTTGAACATCTCAAGTGCTTTTTTATTGAACTGTTTGGATTTCTTTGAATGAAAAGGCAAACCTCCAAGTGAAAGAGCAGCTTTGTTTGCAAACTCCGTATTTAATGAAAAACTAATTGTTTTACAGTATCCAAAAGACTGCATGATAGGATATATTTCTTTGAACACTTCCAGTTTTCTAGGATTGAATGCAATCAAAGATTCTCTTTCTTTATACAGTTTTACCCCTCTTGAAGCATAACCTAAAACAACACCTTCTTCAAGTTTTCTCAATCTTGCAACAGATTTTAATACATCAGGTCTGTTCAAAACATTTGTGATGCTGCGGAAAGAAACAAAAACATCTTCTTTTTCAGGGTCTTGAATGTCAGGGTCAAGCATACGGAGACATAAAGAGTATTGTTCATTCAACTTTACATACCTTAAAGATTCCATCTTACTCAACAATACAGGGTAATTGATTTCAACGGTTGGTTTTATCCACTTGTTTTTTAAACATTCATCTTTGCTTACATTATCTGCAAACAAAAAGTTAAAAGTACGTAACAGTGTTTCAGTTTTTTTATCAACTGTACCTGAACATGCAATTTTAAATTTTGATTTGATACCAAGAACCTTTGAATATTCAGGTGTTGCTATCAGGCTGTGTATTTCATCATAAACATCAATATGACTTTCTTCAAATGAAATCACATGTCGGTATGCTCCTTGCCATGTGAGTACCTGAACACTTTTTGGAACCCTTTCCAACCATTGTTCTTTCAATGAATCAGAACCTACAAATACTCTAATCAATGCATTTGGGTTCTTTGCAAGTGTTGGTTTAATCATATATTCAATTAAAGTCCGTGTCTTTCCAAAACCCGGATATGCACTGAACCATGCTTTACCTGTGACCCTAAGTGTGTTTGATACCCTTTCTGCTATTTCCTTTTGTCTTTTGTCACGAACTACATCAAATGTTTCTTTTTTTTCTGACATGGTTTCTCTTCAGCTTTAGGTTTTGTTTCAGCTTTGATTGATTCTCTCTGATATTTATATTGATAGTTTGGCATATCTGTTTATATAAAACTCATAATTTTCATATACATCTGATGGTTTTTTGTTTGTGTGCCGTTTGTTTAAACGAACGTGTAACAAAAGGGCAGTGTCTTCAAGTATCACAGTGTTTCTTTTTTCTTTGTCAATAGGTACAGAAACACCGCTTACTTGCCACAACAAATCACATACTGTTGGGTAGGCGACACTTGACACAATATACGGATGTTTATTGAACAATTCACGTATTTCTTCTGAATTTATCAGTCTTAGTTTATAATCCCCTTCTTGCGGCATGTTTGCTGCGTTGAGGATGTAAATTTTTCCTTCACTCCCCACACCTGTGTAATGCGGTGAACCTTTGAGCCTGCTTTCTTTTTCATCTTTAACAATGGTTTGACAAAACCATTCACCGTTTACAAACTGGTTTGACGGTAGAAACCCTATGTCTTTTCCGTCTTTGGTCACTGACCTTCCGCTTATCTTATACATAATATAAAAAA
>DAINOA010000211.1:0-1708 GCA_036735625.1 Planktosalinus sp.
GTGCAGCGGCGGATTGGATAGCGTTGTACTCACTCATTTGTTAGTAAAAAGTGGATATGATGTCACTTTAGCGCATTGTAACTTTTCGCTTCGCGGAAATGAAAGTGATACCGATTCACAATTTGTTATAAAACTTTCAAAAAAGCTGGAGCTTCCTGTTTTTACAGAAATTTTTGAAACTGAGCAGTTTGCAGATGAACACGGTTTAAGCATTCAAATGGCCGCCCGAAGCTTGAGATACCAATGGTTTGAAGAACTCTCCGGCCAACTTAAGATAAAATATATCCTTACTGCACATCATCTTGATGATGATTTGGAAACCTTTTTAATCAATTTCTCAAGAGGAACCGGTCTTAAAGGACTCACAGGTATTCCTAAAATCAATCAGAAAATTATCAGACCCTTACTTGAGTTTTCAAGAAATGAAATAATGGTTTTCGCCGAAAGGCAAAACTTAAACTGGAGAGAAGACAGCAGTAATTTTTCAAACAAATACCTGCGAAATGCTTTGCGACTGGATGTGATTCCAAAATGGAAAGAAACAACTCCGGATTTACTTCAAAGTTTTAAAACAACTCGTGAGCACCTTAAAAACAGTGAGTTGTTGATTGATGATTACATCGCGTTGATTTTTAGTTATGTTGTTGAAGAGTCGAATGAAGGCTACAAACTTTCAGTTTCTAACAAACAAAAACTCCCTAATGTAAAAGCACTTTTGTATGCACTTTTAAGTCCTTTTGATTTTACTGCCTGGGATGATATTTACCAGTTACCAGATGCACAGTCTGGCAAACAGGTTGTTTCAAAAACACATATTCTTTTAAAGGATCGGGACTTTTTAATTTTGGAGGCCAAGCCACCTACTTTTTTGGAATCTGATGCTCAGGAAATCTTGATTAATAAGGGTACAAATTTCATAGAGAAGCCTGTCAAATTATCTTTTGAACGTGTTAAAGAACTTGAAGAAGTCTCCAAGGAAGTTATTTATGTTGATTTTGACCTGTTAAAATTTCCATTGAAAATAAGGAAATGGAGGGAAGCAGATGTGTTTCATCCTTTCGGCATGACCGGAAAAAAGAAATTAAGCAAGTTTTTTAAGGATGAAAAGTTATCTTTGCTAGCTAAGAAAAAAATCTGGTTGCTTATAAGTGGTGATGAAGTAGTTTGGGTAATGGGTTTAAGAGCTGACAACAGATTTAAAGTGACATCAAAAACCAATACTATTTTAAAAATTCAGCTTCAATAATGAGTAGATTCTTTTTAGCCCTTCTTCTTTTGTGTACTTCTTTCTTTGCGCAAAGTCAAATTATCAACCCCATTGAATGGGAAACGTCCCTAGAAAAAACCAATTCTGAGAATTACACCTTAATTTTCAAAGCTACCTTAGACGCCGGCTGGTATCTTTATTCTCAAGAGGGCTCCGGTGATGAAGGTCCTATTCCCACCGAGTTTTCATATCCCGGTTTTGAATCTGGAGATTTTGTATTGGTTGGCAATACCCAGGAACCCGATAAAGCTCCCATGTTTGACCCCATTTTTAAAATGGATATCAAGAAATTTGAAGGAGAAGTTCTGTTTAGCCAAAAAGTAAAAGTCACAAATCCTTTATTGCAACAAATTAAAGCAGAGGTTTATTATATGGTTTGTGATGATGAAAAATGTTTGGCACCGGAGTTATTGGAGTTTGTATTTCAATTAAAAGAAAAGC
>DAINOA010000212.1:0-1689 GCA_036735625.1 Planktosalinus sp.
ACTTCACCATCAACAACTTTTACAGTTGCTTCAGCAACAGTGGTTTTAAAAACAGGTTCTTGTTTTTTAGGAGGTTCGGGTGTTTTATATTCAAAGTCTGAAACAAACTCAGATGGTTTTCTTGACTTGGAACCAAACTTCAAAGGTTCTATAACAAAACGACCTTGTTCGTTTTTTATAAAAAACTTAAACGGGTAAGGTGAATAAACATCAAGTGACTCTTTTAATTTATCACCTATCATTTCATCAAGACCCACACTTATAGGTTCAGAGGAACCATAATCATTGGCTTTCCATCTTCTACCAACTCCGTTATCACCTTCGTTTGGTCCTTTACCCCTTACAGCATAACCCACAAAAAGTGTAGCCATAATATCATTAAAGTTGCTTGTATCAAGGTTGTTTTTTATCTGTTGTCTAAAAGTGTTTTCATAAGCATCGAAGGTATCTCTCAACGCAACAGGTGTTACCATAAAGCGTGAAAAACTGTTTGTACTCATCGTACCTCTTTGTGTGATAAGGTCGTACATAAACAAGAAATCACCAAAGTTTATTTCTTTCCCGTTAATCTTGATTGTTTCTTTAGAAGCGTCTGCAAAAGAAGAAGATATTATCTGTTGGTTGATTTGTTCAGACATAGATGGTCCGTGATACCTTATAGAAGGTTTCCATTGTGATGTTGAGTGGGCGTTGTCGTAAGAAGCAACATCATCATCAAAAAACATGTTGTGGAGAAACCCTTGAACCGCTTTAGGTAAAGAAGATTTGTTTTTAAGCAGTTCTTCTTTTCTTTCTTTAAACCAATTGTCAATTGAAATCTTTGTGTCTTTCAGTGTTTGAGGTGATACACCGTTTACTTTTTTTCCTGTGACAGCAGAAACAAGGTTCATTACCTGCGGTGTACCAAAAAATGTGAACACACCAAGGTCTTTGACAAACCTTCTTATCCTACGCATGTTTGTCACACCTTTCGCACCAGAAAGAGATGTTTTATATCTTTCTTTGTTCAATTCAATAAGTTCTGACACTATGTTGTCAGTTTCATTGATTTGGTAAGACACTTCTTTTTCTGTTTGATACGCCTGTTCAGCAAGTTGCAACTGTCTCATTGCCGCCCTGTTTGAACGTATCACATCAAACGGGTTAAAGATAGGATATGAAGAAACACCGTCGGGTTCTGTCTTGCTCATATCTGTTGAAGGGTTCAAAAAGAAAGTTCTTACTTTCAAAGGTTTTTGACCCGTCAATTCAGCAATAAGGTTGACAAAAGAAAGATAGTGTGACTCATTTTCATGCAGACCTTGGTTGATACCTGCCATAGTACCCACAGCACGGTTTAAGTCAGCCAGTTTTGCAAGTTTGCCTATTTCATTTAAGAAAGGGTTTGTGTTCCCTGCAAGACTTGAAAGAGAGGTTCTGAATGAATCCCTGAACACAGTTCCCTTAGCTTGTTTAAGAGCTGTTACCAATTCAGGGTTGTATAAGAAATTGATAATCTGTTCAAAAGGGACATTATATGAAATCAACAGACCCACAACCCCTGCAATATCAATATCAATATTGAGTTTTTTGAGGATAAGTTCTTTCATGTTGTCAGTTGCGGCAGAAAGAACCTGTGACTGAAGATAGTCTGTCCTTGATTGAATTATGAACGCTTTATCAACTTTTTCTTTTTTTGTTTCAACAGAA
>DAINOA010000213.1:0-1638 GCA_036735625.1 Planktosalinus sp.
TAAATTTATTAACTCTACAAATGTAGAACAATATTTTAATTCTACAAACATAGAAGTGATTTTTTCTTGAAATATTTGAAAATATCCTTTAAAGCGTGATTTGAATTATAAATCTCTTTGTTTTTTCAACAAATCAACTGCTTTATAAAGCAAAATAATCTCCAAAAGAATCAACGGAATCATTAAAATATAACCCAACCAGGACAGGATAACTGTAAAGAATAAAAAAGCAACGATGATTTCAAAAACCCCTGTAGCCAATGCAGTATTGCCCAGTTGGCCCTTGAGTTTTAGGATTCCAATTCCAAATAAAACCCCAATGGCGCCAAAACTTATGGACATGGCACTTATAAAATATTCCATAGGAATGATTTCTACAAAAATGGAAGTGATGTCATAAATGTAAATCAGTGTTGAAAGTACAATCAAAACCAGGGAGGAGAATTTTAGAATTGTATTATGAAGTTCAGTGCCCAAAACCCAAAACCCCTTGATAAAAAACACCAACGTAATGAGTGTACAAACTTTCAGGGCTATATAAACAGTAATGGGATATGGAATTTCATTTTCTGTAAGCCGGCTCCAATCTGCATAAAACTCAGGGAATCCCAGCAAAAAGTAAATACCGCCAAAAACACAGGCAATAGTTAAAGTTTTTATGGTGTAGTTGATTTTTTCCGGCGCGATGAGCGGGTGTTCTCTAACTAAATCTGAATGATTGATGGTCTCAAAATCATAACCAAGAGCACCAAGAATGGTTTTGATGGTATAAGGCCTGGGTGTGACCTCACCGGCCTCAATACGCTGAATGGTGCGTACATTGATGTTACATTTTTCCACCAGTTCTTCCTGAGTGAGTCCTTTTTGTTTTCTCAGGTCTTGAATTTTCTGACCAAGTTCGGGTTGTTTCATTTTTGATGTTTAAGGATGCCACAATACTACGAATGAACACCTCAATGTACAATTTTTTTCAATGAATTTCACCCGACATTCACCCGACATTGCACGGCAAACCTGCTGTAACTGCCGAATTCTCTTTAAAAGCATTACATTTGCCAAAAATTATAAAAATGCTTAGCCTTCAACAACTCTACGACAGAAGTGGTGCCTGCTGTGAAATGTGTAGCGCCACTGAAAACCTTAAAAGCTACGACCTGCCCAACTCACCAAACGACATCAATGAAACCAATGTGCTGCTTTGCGAGACCTGTTTGGGACAGATTGAAAACCCGGATACTATTGATGTCAATCACTGGCGTTGCTTAAATGACAGTATGTGGAGCGAATTTCCTGCTGTACAGGTGCTTTCATGGCGCATGCTCAACCGCTTGAAAGCCGAAGGCTGGCCACAGGATTTGCTGGATATGTTGTATCTGGATGAAGATACCCTGGCGTGGGCAAAAGCTTCCGGTGAAGGAAATGAGGCAGGGGATTCCATCAAACACATTGACAGCAACGGGGTGGTTTTGGAAGCCGGTGACACCGTGGTTTTAATTAAAGATTTGGACGTTAAAGGATCTTCCATCACCGCAAAAAGAGGAACTGCGGTAAGACGCATTTCCCTAGTGCATGACAATGCCGAACAAATTGAAGGCAAGGTCGATGGGCAACAGATAGTTATCTTGACGAAGTTTGTGA
>DAINOA010000214.1:0-1603 GCA_036735625.1 Planktosalinus sp.
AAGCAACACCAATGGCTTCTTTACCAAAATGAAGCGCCGCAAGAAAATTATTGCTTTTGGATTGAAGGATATCATCATTGAAAGCCACGCCGGGAGTTACCAGCTCAGTAACACCTCGTTTTACGATGGTCTTGGTTTGTTTTGGATCTTCCAATTGGTCACAAATGGCAACACGGCAACCGGCTTTGACCAGTTTAGGCAAATAAGTATTGAGTGAATGGTGTGGAAAACCCGCGAGTTCAGTTTGATCACCGCCATTATTTCTGGAGGTGAGCGTGATATTTAAAATACCGGCAGCACGCACGGCATCTTCGCCAAAAGTTTCATAAAAGTCGCCCACTCTAAACAACAACAATGCATCAGGATACTTAGCCTTGATGGTATTGTATTGCTTCATTAAAGGGGTTTCTTTCTTAGCCATTTGCAAATTTTCTGTAAAAGGCTAAGTTAAAAAAACTCCTTTTGTTTTTGAAACCGCTTCCTCCTTTTTATATGTATTTTATCAACAAAATCTACTCTCCTCTCTCAGGTAGTGGGGGAGTTCAATCTTAGTGAGATTTTCGTTTTAAAACCTTAATTTTGCAAAATGTCAAACAGAAAATTAAAAAACAGCGAACTCCCCCGCTTGAGTGAGAGTGAATTTAAAGAGGCCGAAAAAACCCCTTTGATTATTGTTTTAGACAACATAAGGAGTTTGAATAATATTGGCTCGGTTTTTCGTACGGCAGATGCTTTTCTGGTTAAAAAAATTTATTTGTGTGGCATCACTGCAAAACCACCCCATAAAGATATTCATAAAACAGCTTTGGGCGCTACTGAAACCGTGGAGTGGGAATATGTTGAAGACACATTGAGTCTGGTTGAAAAACTCAAAAGTGAAAATACCACCATCCTTTCTATTGAGCAAGCAAAAAAAGCAGTAATGCTTGACACCTTTACTCCAAGCAAACATCAAAAATATGCTGTTATTTTTGGCAATGAAGTAAAAGGAGTGGATCAAAAAGTAGTAAACGCATCAGATGTGGTTATAGAAATACCGCAATATGGCACTAAGCATTCTTTGAATGTTTCTGTGAGTGCCGGTGTGGTGGTGTGGGATTTGTATTCTAAAATGAAAAGAATTACTACAAAGTGATTTGACGTAGTACTTCAAGGTAACTTTTGCGACTTTTGACAAAATCCATTTCGGTGATGTCGATGATTTTGATTTTGTTCTGGGGTTGTGATTTTATAAAATCGAGGTAGCCTTTTTGGATGGATTCCAAATAATCGGCTGAAATGGTTTGTTCATAGTCCCTCCCCCTTTTCTTGATATTCTCAATCAGTTTTTCGGTGGATTGAAACAAAAAAACATACAATTCAGGCCGTTTGATGTCTTTATACATCAAGTCAAAAAGCCGGCGGTAAAGCTTGTATTCTTCTTGCTGAAGCGTGACTTTTGCGAAAATCAATGATTTATAAATGTCATAATCGGCCACAACAAAGTCTTTAAAGAGGTCGAGTTGACTTAAATCATCGTGTACTTGCTGATAACGATCGGCCAGAAATGACATTTCAAGTGGAAAAGCATAGCGGCTTTTGTCTTCATAAAATTTAGGTAGAA
>DAINOA010000215.1:0-1603 GCA_036735625.1 Planktosalinus sp.
GGTTTAAGTATTGTTGAAAACAATTCTATGAGACGTATGGGGTCTGAACTGTTGAATGTGGGGTTCTTTGCAATATGTTCTTCAATTGCTGAAGACAGGTTAACAATGATTTTGCCTTGTTTATGTACTTTTCTACCTGCAACATAACTGTCAACAACTTTCTGTACATATTCCCTGTATTGACGTTCAATCACTGCTTTATCTTTCTCACTGTCGGTTTCTTCTTTTTTTGATACAATTTCAACAGAAAAGTATGTGTCCATAAATTCTTTGACCGTGTCTGTCTTTGAAACAGACTTTTTGACATCTGCTTCAATGATTGACCTTGGGATAAGACTGTCTGCAACAGCACTTATGTCTTTATAAGATTCACTGAGTGAAGACACTGACAAAAGCTTGAAACCTTCCACTGACTTCACTTTTCCACTGGTTGTTGCTGTGGGGAAATCAACATCAAAAGTAATGGCAATGATTTTAGGTTCATTGACCCTTACCCCTGCTTTACCCAACATGTTGCGGTACATTGTCTGCTGTGCAACAATTGAGTTGTTTTTCTCTTTATCCCAATACTCAACGTTTTTGTATGAAGTTTTAAAATCAAAAGTATCAACTTCACCGTTTGCACGTACAACCAATATGTCAAGCGCACCCCCAACGTGTTCACCTTCAACATCGGTAAGCATTTTAAACTCTGTCTTTACCCTGTCACCGGGTTTTATATCCATCAATGCGGTTATAGAACCCATAAAAGAAGAAAACTGTCTTATCCTTGCCGGATAACCGGAAGGGTCTTTTTCTTTAGAAATATAGTAATCAGCAAACCATTGGGAATCAGACAACAGTTTATATGCTTTTTCAATTGATTCATCAAACACTTTTTGTGTTTCAGGTGTGAGTTCGGCAGGTTTCTTCGCCAACGCTTCATAGTAAACTTCAAACGCTTTGTGTATCAATGAACCCGGTTCGTTCATTCTTTCAAGAAAAGCAAGTTTTTGTTCAATCATTGCAAGCGCATCAGCTATTTCTGTATCTTTTGCACCCAATGCTTTAAGTTTTATGGTTTCAGCTTCTTTCCATTTACTTAAAAGTTGGGTTCTGTTAAAAGGTTGAATACCAAACTTATCAGAGTTCCTTGCTATAAAAGAAGTTGAACCCCCTGCTTCCACACCTCCCTGAACATACCTATGGTCGTCAGTAAGTTTGATAGGGTTTGTATTTGTTTTGAAATGTGATTCTATCCTTTCTTCTGTTGCCCTCGCATGTGGTGATACTGAGGGTCTTTCACCAAGTTTGTTAATGTGTTCCTTTAACTGTTCATATGTAGGTTCCACACCCTTTCCTTCTTTCTGATATACTTTTACAAGGGTATCAAAAGCAAGTTGGATGTTTGCAGCGTTGTAACCTTCTGCAACAAGTTTTGTATAGTCAGATGAGTTTTTGTTTATACACCGCATTTCAATGTCTGTTTATATTCGTCAAGATTTCCGTAAAACCCGTTTGATTTTTCATAAAGATAGTTGTTGAGAAGCAAACTTCCTGAACGTATGTATGCAGCTTCTGCAAGGGAACCTGTCACAGGTGTGTTTCCTATGGTATATAATGT
>DAINOA010000216.1:0-1597 GCA_036735625.1 Planktosalinus sp.
CAAGTAAAAATGTTAACGTTTCTTTTTCTCAATCATTAGGTCTTTACAAAAAAATAAAAAACAATGAAAATGTTGTAGGGGAGAAAATAGACGGTTACAAGATAAAAGCCATTAATAAAAAACATCTTGTTGCAGGATGTCACACAATCCTTATTTCTGAAGTGATTGAAATTGGTGAAAAACTTATTGAATTAAACAAACAAAGACATGATAAAAGTGAACCACAACATACAGCACCCAATATGTGATGTATATAAAGGTAACAGGTATATAGGAACTTGCTACAATGATTTACAAGTCAACGATGTGATGATTCAGTGTAAAGAGCAAGGTATTGAAGAAAAAGACAAAGTGTGTTTCTTAATCAAACCTCCTTATGTTGATAAAAAAACAAAGGTGTTTCTAAGAGAAGGAGGAAGATTGATTGTTGTTCCCGATGGATTTTATGATATGATTGCAAAACAAAGAAGGATTTTAATGGGATTTTAATCATAAACATATGAAACAAATTGAAAGTAAAATCAATTGGTATTCTTCATTGTTATCAGAAGCTTGCATAATAGACAAAGTTGTAATAACACTGAGTGACGAAGAACTTGAGCTGATTAACAAAGCCTTATGGTTCTGTAAAGAAAACAAAGATGTGATTTATGTACCTATAAGGTTAAGTGGTGCAAATCTTTTTGATGAAGAAAAACAACCCGTTAATTGGGAACCTCTTGAACACGAATTGCTTGTTTATTCAACAGGTAATGTTTATTACAGAAGTCAAAATAAACATGATGATTCAGATATTATTGAGTCAAACGAAATAAAATTATGAAACAAAAAGTAAAATCCCTAAGAAAAATTGATGATGTTTTAAGTGAAATTGACAATGTTGTAAGTTTAATGGAAGACAATGTGCATGAAACAGGAATATCACATTCAAACCTTTTTTACTTTGTAAGACAACTCAGAGAGCTTGTTGACGAAGCCCAAGTAATTGTTTTACCTGAAGAATTAACAGTTGTTCCAGAAACACTTGCTCAAGCAACAGAACTTGAAGAACTTATTGCAAACTTTAAAACCAAACACAACCTATGAGCAACATCAAACCCAAACACTACCAGTTTCACATTAAACGCTTAAAAGAAACGGTTGAGGTTATTGAAATAACAGATTCTTTCTTTGATAAGGCTCAAAACATTATCTCTCCTAAACAAGGTGCATATTGGTTCTCTGTGGTAAGTTATCTCTTTAGGTATCCATTCAAAAACGGTAAAGAAGATTTGTTGAAAGCAAAGTATTATCTTGATAGGTTAATCGAAGACACAAATGAAAGTAATCCAGGTTCCTGAGTTTGATAAAATTGATGAAGAAGACATGCTAGACATGTTTGAACATTTTTATGAAACCGTGTATGGGCTTTTTCCAGATTATGATATTTTGACTGAAACTTATTATACAGAAACACCTGAAGTCAAAACAATAGAGTTAAAAAACAACACTGAGCTTTACTCGGTGTTGTTTTTTAAGCATAAAAGACATTTGGTGTTTAAACGAAAAACCAAAATTATTAAAGAACTGTTTAATTTAAGGGTTAAAAAAGCAATAA
>DAINOA010000217.1:0-1554 GCA_036735625.1 Planktosalinus sp.
TAAAACTCATAAATGGTAATTCCGCTGCGCAATTTGGGTTCAATATATGTGCTCTTTGGAGGCATTTTGAGCCCTTGGTCTGCAATATGTTTTAATTGGTCTATTGTGGCTGGTTTTAATCCAAAACCCACTTGAAACTCGTTGCTGTCAACTTTTGCTTTCACAAACGCCATATCATTTCGGCCATGAACATATTCTATTCTATTATTATTTCTTAAATTATCAATTCCCAAGATGGGTTTTAATATGGTTTTATATAAAATTTGAGCATCCAAATCATCAAGAGCATTTTCAATCTTGTAATTTGAACTTCTGAGTTGCAAGGAGTAAAACTCCCCTGACAAATACATGCTAAAGTGGTGTGATTTAGAGGGTTTGTAATAATTGAAACCTCTGTTTTCAATTTTATAAAAGGTATCTAAAGCAATGAGAAACTCTTCTTTACTGTGCCCGTTCAAATCTTTTACCAGCCTGTTAAATTCATAAATAGTGAGTTGTGATTCAGGGATGAGGTAGCTCATAAAAAAATTATAGTTTTCTTCTCCGGTATGTTTTTTATTGGAGGATTTCATATCCTGTTGCAGTAGATGAGAAGAGGCAGAACGATGGTGCCCGTCTGCAATGTAAAGATTTTTGCATTTTGCAAATTCTTTTTTGATAGCAGTAATTGTTTTGGGATGATCTACTTTCCAAAGGTAATGTGTGTCTCTATAAGTTGTGGTAAACTCATATTCAGCCCTTGTTTGTGAATTTTCATCTATAATTTCTGCCAGTGATTTATTATCGGGATAGGTTATTAAAACAGGTTCTGCATTGAATCCTACAGTTTTTAGATAGTCTTTAAAAATGATTTCACGTTCTTCCAGTGTGTCTTCGTGTTTTTTGATTTTATCTTTTTCATATTCTATGGCACTGGTTGCTGCAATAATACCTTCATACCTTTGATTGTCGCGATCAACAATTTTATAAATATAATAGGCTGGAGAGGGGTCTTGAATAAAAATGCCTTCTTCTTTAAACTCTTCATAACGGTTTTTCACCAGTTTGTTTCGTTCAACACCCGAAATTTCTTTATGGTATTTATATCCGGGATTGACGATGTGTAAAAATGAAAAAGGGTTGTTGTTAAGTCGGGCTTCCCGCTCTTCTTGGGTGTACGATTGGTAGGCTCTGGAAGCGATGAGGCTTACTTTGTCTCTGGTAGGTCTTACGGCTTTAAAAGGAAGGACTTTTGCCATATTTATTCAATTTGTTTTAATTGTTCTAACTCAATAATTTTAATATTTCTTCCTTCAATTTCAATAAGTCCTTCTTTGTTAAAGCTTGATAAGGTTCTAATTAAGCTCTCGGTTGCAATACCGGCAACGCTGGCTAGATCACTTCGGGATATTTTTATGCTTTCATTATTTTTTTTATTCATTTTTTCAGCAAACTGAAGTATAGTAGCGGCTGTTTTTTTTCTAACAGACCCATAAGCCATTTGTAACAATTGTTCTTTTATTTCGGCAATGTTGTCTGATAAAAGATTGATTAAATCAAAATTAACTTTGTGAT
>DAINOA010000218.1:0-1540 GCA_036735625.1 Planktosalinus sp.
AAAGAGATGTATGTATTGATAATGTTCAGTCTATGAGATATGCGTATTGCCTATACCCATCAAACACCCCCCTTCCCTTTTTTGCGGGGAACTGTTTCCTGCATTTTAATTTTAAAAACCATACATTATGAAATTCAATCTCGAAACCCTCGAAGCCCCACTGGTAGGGTCTTCAACACCTTTGACACACAGTGTCGAAGCAAGTGTTCTCACTTTCACACCTGCACCAGCAGGTAAAAAGTGGGGTCGTATCACCTTTACTCCCGTTGCAATTGGAGAAGTAACCCAAAAGGGTGAAAAGCTCCTTCAGGAAAAAGGTCTCATCAAAGCAAACACTGCTCCGGCAGCAGAAGCAAGTACCGTAGAAATCGCTTGGGGTCCAGCTCCTAAAGCTTACGGTGAAAAGGTCAAAGTGAGCATCACACTCATTGAAACCAAGAAAACTGACGGTACGGTAGAGCGGGCGTTCATGCCTGTTTACGCCTAAGGTAAGTTGGGGGGTAGCATTGCGCTGCTCCCCTGCTTTTACGTGTGTGTATCAACCACATAACAAGTTACACAGCTTGTTGAAAATGGTTGTTTTTTCGCACGTAACTGATTGAGAATGAGGGGGTTGAGAGGGGTGATAATGAAAAATAAACCCCATCATCCTCTCAAAGCACATGTGTAGAAATTTCATATATTTCTATACATACCTATTCATTTGGTTTCACACAGTCTATACCTGTGTGTGTAAAAATAATCACTTGGTAAGAGTTTTATTAACCACAACAACTCAATGGTTTAGAGCCTTTGTTTAACAGAGAGATTCAGGTTCGATTCCTGATTGTGGTTCAAGTTTATCTTCAGTGCTTAATGTTTTTTTTACTTAAACAAAAAAATCATGGATTTTCTAAAAGGATTGTTGTATGGATTGGCATTTGTTGATTCAATAGCAAAAGGGGCAATGATTGATATGCGTTGCAATCCAATAATGATTTGGTTTGAAGACGGAACACACATTTCCTTTGCAATAAACAGAGGAATTTCTCATGTGTATGGGAATTTCACAGCAATGCTGACTCAAAAAGAAAGTTGCAATCTTTTTGATATTGTTGGTAATTGGTTGACACAAGACCAATTGCTCAAAATAGAAGAATTGGGATTTGATTTTGAAGACGCAGAGATTCGTGTTGGTTTTCAAGACTTGTGTTTAATCATAAACGCATTAGGCAATATTGATTATGTCCGTTCCCAACAAGAATGGTTAAAGATATACCTAAAAAAATACCATTTGTAAAATTTATGGTGTTTTGCGTTTGTATTTTCACTGCTTAATATGTAATATTCATATTAAGAATGATAGCTCTTATAACAAGTGGAAGTCTTGTAGTAAGCAGTGAAGATTATTTATTTTACAATTTAAACAATAAAACTATGTCAAAGAACAAGTTAACAACGGAATTCAAAGTTGATTTTAAAATCGATAATAAACTTCGACCCGAGCTTGTGGCAATTCTCCGCAATTGTTACAAAATGAACATTCCGTCTGTTTGTTTTC
>DAINOA010000219.1:0-1529 GCA_036735625.1 Planktosalinus sp.
GAACAGTTAAAGTCTCTCAGTGAACACAATGACCATATCCGTAAGTACCAGAAGTACGTTGACTTTGTTGACTGGTTGGGTGAACCTGATAAGATTTACAGGTATGTGCGTACTGAATTGTTGAAGACAGGTAAGCTTGTACTTGACAGCAACGGTGAAGAAAAACAATATGTTCCTGAAAACCCTAAACAGTTTATCGGTGTGATTATTGACCACATAGGTCTGCTTGAAGGTTCTGATGACCCGATAGCGGTATATTCCAAATATTATTCAAAACGCAAACTGTGTAAGCTGTTCAACTGCTTTGTTGCAAATGTTCAACAACAAGGTCTTGAAACAGAAAAGAAGCAATGGACAAACAAAGGGGAGTCAATTGAAGAAAAAACCGAACCTTCCCTTGCAGGTCTTGGTGACAGAAAAATAACTTCAAGGGATGCACAGATAGTGTTCGGTGTTTACGACCCTTCCCGTTATGGGATAACCAGTTATAAAGGATACAGGACGAGCAAACACATGCGGTTTGTGACACTGTTGAAAGCAAGGTACCGGACCAGCGATAAAATCAAAGGTTTTTATTTTGACGGTAGTGGTAATCAGTTCAAAAACATACCGTTACCTGAAAACATGAGTGAAGACATTTATAAAAAAATACGTGAATTAGATTATTAAATTATGCCAAGTATAGCAATTGTAGGATTTTCGGGTACAGGTAAAACCACTTCAATAGGAAATTTCCCTGAAGTAGGTATCAAAGGTCTTGAACCAAAAGAAACCATCATTGTAAATGTTGCAAACAAAGATTTGCCATTTAGGGGATGGAAGAAAAATTATGTGGAAATGAATGAGAAAGGAGGTAACCTTCTTACTTCTTCAGATGCGACCATAATTTCAAAAATGATTACTTACGTGTCAGAAAAACGACCTGAAATAAAAAACATCGTAATTGACGATGGTCAGTTTATTATGGCATTTGAATTTATGCGTAGAGCAAAAGAAAGTGGATTAACTAACCATGGTTCACTATAAATCTCTCTAATTGACTGGAAACCCCTAAAGACTTACACACTCAATAAGGCAGCAATGACTTTATCACAGTAAAAGAGGTAAGTATGCAACAATGGGAAACCAGCAGCCAAGATTCCTTACAGGAATAAGGTTCAACGACTATCCAGAAATGGAGTACATTTGCTTAAAGCGATTGGAAACGGGAGAAAGTTTTACCATATTTATAAATAAAAATACGCAAATATGGCAGCACAAAGAAAAGTTAATGGGAAACCAACGAGAGAGTACAGAGCTTGGAAAGCAATGAAATCCCGTTGTTATTCACCTTCTGCAAACAAGGGTAATTATAAAAAAAATAAAATAACCGTTTGTAAAGAATGGATTAACAGTTTTGAAACATTTTTAAAAGACATAGGCTTTTGTCCAGAAAAACATTCTTTAGATAGAATAGATAATAAATTAGGCTATTTTAAAGAAAATTGTAGGTGGGCAAACAATGAAACCCAAATATCAAATAGAAGTGA
>DAINOA010000220.1:0-1503 GCA_036735625.1 Planktosalinus sp.
CATAACTGGTATCCTAAAAACATGTTTTATGTGCGTGACAGGTTTTATTCCATACCTCTTGAACAAACAGGTATTTGGCAACACCACATGTCACCTATATATAACAACATATATGGTGAAAACAAAGGGTTTATCCTTGAATGGGTAGGTACAGGAAGTTCCACATGGTTCCAATATGTTTATACAAACCTTAAACTTATCTGTTCAGAAGCATATCCTACCAAAATAGAGTTTTTTACTGATGTTGGCAATAGGGTTCAGACAGTAAGAAGCAAAAACAAACTAAATAAAACAGGTTATACTCAAGAACCTGACAGAAATATCATATATTCGGATGCAAATTACATGACAGACCACTTATATGTTGTTTTTACACCTGATGATGTTGACCAGTTTGTTGAACAATACAACAATCAGGCAATACGTGGCAGGTATTGCAGGATAAGGGTTACTTGGGATACACAGGAACGTTTTGAACTGCAAGCAGCTATGATTAAATACGAAAACTCTTCATTTGTATGAGATACTTAAAGAACAAACAGAAAATGCTTTCTGGGGGAATAGCAGACCTTGCCATGAACTCAGGGATGATGGATAACTTGAAGCAACAGGGTCTTGACTCGGTAATGCTCAATTCAAGAAAGATAGGAAACATGTTTGGAAGCCAAGAATCACTTGATAAATCCGAACTTGTTTCATCCCCAACAACAGGGTTTGGTAAAACTGCAAAATCACTTGGCAAAACAGCTCAAAAGGGAATGGATACAGCCATTGCAAGTTCTGTACCGGGAGGTAAATTTGCAATTGCTGCAAAAGACTTTATAACAGGGGTTGCAGAGTCAAATTTGAAACACAATTGTTATAAAAACCCAATCACTGGTGAGGAAGAGTGTTTTGAACAAACAAATGTTGCTTCTGGTGTAAGAAACGTACTTAATCCGCTTGAATCTGGGGCAAAACTTATAGGAAATGTGTCAGATGCTTTTAGTGAACAAGGTTTGACAGGTGCTGCAAATGAATTGGTAGGAGGTTCAATGATAGGCAAAGCAATGGGTCTTGACTCAATAACAAAGCGAAGAGAGGTTGAAACAAAAGACAAGTTTTCACAGGCAGCTACAAACTTATATTCAGAACGTGTTAATCCACTTGAAACAATGAAAAGACAGAATTATCTTCAAAACCGTACAAACAGCACATTTGGTCAACAATATGCTTATGCAAAGAAAGGAGGAAAACTCCCCACGTTTATGGAAGGAGGTTCATACGACTTTAATAAACCTTATGAAAAAGGCATAGATGTTAACAGTTATGGAACAGACAGCGATTGTGATTGTAAGGAATTAAAACGTCTTGTCGCACATTACAAATCAATGGTTGATGACACCATTGGGTTTTTTGATAACCAAAGACAAGAAGACGAAAGTAAAAAAATGATGAAACAGGCAGACAGACCTGCTCCTTGGTCTCAAGAAAAACTTGATGCAAACCCTTTCTTTTCATCTA
>DAINOA010000221.1:0-1486 GCA_036735625.1 Planktosalinus sp.
CACACAGGAGTTAATTTGTAAAACATTTGTGGGGTATTGAACGCCTAAATCATAGGTCACCATTTTTTCAAACTTATCATAGTTTTGTGCCATTGACATCATTTTGCGGCGGTAATTTTCAGAAGGCAGCATATCCAACGTAATCAAATCAAAGCATCCATTGTTATTGATATCTGCATAATCTGAACCCATTGATGAAAAAGAAGTGCTGCTGAAATAATCATAAAGTTGGTCAACGAAAGTGTTATTTCCCTGGTTGATTAAAAGCTGATCTGGCTTAACATAATCATTTGCCACAAATATATCTGGTAGCCCGTCCTGGTTAAAATCACCAATTACAGCACTAAGCCCAAAAGCATAATTGAGTACTCCTGCTTTTTCTGAAATATCAATAAAATTTCCCCCATTGTTTTGGTAGAGTCTATCTGAAAAAAACTCATAAGACTCCTCTTGTGCAAGGGCTAACTCTCCCTTTTCATTTTGAGTAATCTTAATTGAGTTGGTATCTTTAAAGTCTGATGGATGATTTAAAACATAAGCATCAAGGTCACCGTCACCATCCATGTCAAAAAAATAAGCTTGTACAGAAAAACCCGGGTCATCCAGTCCATATTTAGCAGCACTTTCAGTGAAAGTCAAGTCTCCATTGTTGATATAAAGCACATTGCGTCTTAAATCAGCATCTGGAACCACCGATTTGCTAACATAAATATCAAGCAAACCATCATTGTTTATATCCACCATTGTGACGCCGGTTTTAAAACCACGACCCCCATTAACTCCGGCACTTTCAGTTATGTCTTTAAATTTAAAATCACCTTGATTGAGGTAGAGTTTGTTTGAAAACATATTACCTGTAAAATAAATATCGGGTAAACCGTCGTTATTGATATCTCCTATGGCAACTCCACCGCCATTGTATAAGTATTCATAAAGCAAGAAATTGAATCTCTCAGATTCAGTAATTGTGTTTTCAAAATCAATACCTGTATGACTACTGTCTAAATATTCAAAAAGTGCAGCGGTTTTTTCTTTTAATTCGTTTGTTGATATTTCTTCATTTTTTTTACATCCAATTAAAAGAAAAGCAAGTAAAAGCAGATATGTAAACCTTTTCATTTTTTTTAGTTTTTAAACTTTTCTAGTATTTTATTGGCTATAAAGTAACCTTGTTTGTTTCCTTCTTCCACACCAATCATATAGTGAATACCCCCATAAAACCTGCTTAAACTCACTTCCCAAGCTGCTTCCTGAAAAGAATTAAAAGTTCTGGTTCCGGCATTGAAAAGCTCATTGGTGCTGTCTGTAAAAGAGTAATTTTCACCAAAAATTGTTTTTAAAACTCCTGCTGCTGAAGCAGAAATAGCACTATGCCCACTAGTGTATTCAGGAAAAGGTGGTGTTTGTATTACCGGCTTCCATTCAACATCTATGTATTCCTGAATGTAAGTTACAGGCCTCACTAAGTCTGTTTTGAATTTTTCAT
>DAINOA010000222.1:0-1484 GCA_036735625.1 Planktosalinus sp.
GGGATTAGAAAATCTCGAACTCAAACACGGTGGGAATTTAAACCCTACCGTTTTACAAGAATGGAGCGATGCAAAATCCTTCTTTCAAAAACATTCAAAATGTCGCGGAAACGCAAAATTTCAGGGAATTGCAAGTGTGAAACCGGGCACGGTTATCCAGCTTGAAGGTGTGGGAGACCGCTTTAACGGGAAGGTGTATGTAAGTGCTGTAAGACACGAAATAGCAAAAGGCAACTGGACAGCAGATGTACAATTTGGAATTAACCCAAAGTGGTTCAGTGAGACTTATGATATTTCTTCAATGCCTGCTGCAGGCCTGGTACCGGCGATTCAAGGATTACATACAGGTATTGTCACACAACTGGAAAATGACCCCGATGGTGAAGAAAGGATTATGGTTAAAATTCCCATCATCAACCAAATAGAACAAGGCATTTGGGTGCGTCTGGCAAGTCTTGATGCGGGTGAAAATAGGGGAACTATTTTCAGACCCGATATTGGGGACGAGGTCATTTTGGGATTTATAAATAATGACCCCAACTGTGCTGTTGTTTTAGGTGTGATGCACAGCAGCAACAAACCCGCTCCCATTACCGCTAGTGATGACAATCATCAAAAAGGGATTGTTACGCGCAGCGAAATAAAAATACTTTTTGATGATGATAAAAAATCCATAATCATTGAAACACCATCAGGTAAAATCATTGAAATGGATCAGGACAGCAACCAAATAAGCATCAAAGACGAGCATAATAACGCGATTGTTTTAAACAGTGATGGTATTTCGCTTGAAAGCGGAAAAGACCTCATTTTCAAAGCTAGCGGAGATCTCAGCTTTGAATCTATGAACATTAGCCATAAAGCCTCAGCCGAGTTTTCTGCTGAAGGGAGTGCAGGATTAAAGTTAACATCAAGTGGAATTTCAGAATTAAAAGGTTCACTTGTTCAAATAAATTAAAACTATGCCGGCAGCAGCAAGAATAAATGACATGCACGTTTGTCCAATGGTCACAGGTAGTGTCCCTCATGTGGGTGGCCCTATTTTACCCCCGGGAGAGCCCACAGTGCTCATTGGCGGAATGCCGGCAGCAAGAATGGGTGATATGGCAACTTGCACCGGTCCGCCAGATAGTATCATTTCAGGTTCAGCTACTGTGCTAATCGGTGGAATGCCCGCAGCAAGAATGGGTGACAGTACCGCTCACGGCGGAAGCATTGTTTTAGGTGAACCCACAGTATTGATAGGAGGATAAATTATGGAAAATTCAAGTCAGTTTATAGGTAAAGGTTGGAGCTTTCCCCCTCATTTTGACAAAAACAAAAAAGAGGTGGTGATGACTACAGCAGAAGCAGATATCAATAATAGCTTGCATATCCTGCTTTCCACAAGACCGGGAGAGCGCATCATGCTTCCTGATTATGGTTGCAATCTGGAAGAAATGCTGTTTCAACCCCTAGACACAACTCTAAAAACCTATATCAAA
>DAINOA010000223.1:0-1441 GCA_036735625.1 Planktosalinus sp.
CCATGTTCGCCAATTTGAAACTTTTTCTGGAGAACTTTACCTCCGGCTTGTTCCACACGTGCGGTTTCTACCTCACAGTCCTCACAGGTAAAATAAACCAGGGTTCCCCCGATACCGGGTTTCATTTCGCTTGTTTTACAGAGTGCACCGCTTATGTTTGATTTTCCCTCTGCCCAGGGAAAACTCACCATTTCCAAATCACCAAAATCCCCGGGAGCTTGCATGGGTATCATTTTGATGTTTAAAAGGGTTTCATAAAACTTTTGGGCTCTGGGCATATTGTCCACATAAATCTCTACCCAGGTAAACGGATTCTTTTCTTGATTGCTTGTCATTGGTTTTTGTTTTAGGTTGTTTAAAAGGTTAACTAAAATTAATGGTTTTATTTAATTTATATTGAATCGTTCAATAAAAATTTGTCTTCAGAAGGTTTTTTATCTTCCGAAGCTTCAGCAAAAAAGTATACCGAAAGAGAACCGTTACCCCAACCAGGACGTTTTAGATGATGAAATTCTATTCTTCATCTAAATCAAACAACCCTCCCCGGATTCCCCACCACGGTCACCCCATCAGGAATGTCTTTAATGATGACGGCACCGGCGCCGATGGTGCTCCACTTCCCTATTTTGATACCGGGAATGACACAGGCTCCAATACCGATATGGGTGCCCTCTCCTACTGTTACATCACCTGCCAATGCAGCATTGGGGGAAATATGAACAAAGTCGCCTAATGTACAGTCGTGCTCGATGATGGCTCCGGAATTGATGATGCAATGATTGCCAATTGTGGTGTCTGCATTAATGATTGCACCGGGCATTAGAACAGTGCCCTCTCCTATTTTTGTTCTTTGGGAAACAATCGCCTTTGGGTGAATTAAAGGGGGAGCTGCTTTTATATTTAAAGTTTGTGTAAGTTTTTGTCGGATTTGGTTTTTACCAACGGCGAAAACTATTGGATATTCCAGTAATTGATTTTCGGTGGGCTTGTGGGTCACTTTATGATTTAATAAGTCTGTGATGTTTTCATCATCATCAAAAACATAAGCAACAGAGTAACCCAAAGCTTCAGCGATTTCTAAAATGACTTTTCCATGACCACTTGCTCCATATATACTGATTGCCTTCATAAATTCCCTTTAAATCGCTCTGTCGTAGCCTGCCCCTCCGTATTGATACCTTCAGAAACAAACACTTTTTTCACGGTTAAAAATAAGATTTTTAAATCCAATATGAAACTTTGGTGCTTTACATACCAAACATCCAGTGCAAACTTCTGTTCCCAACTGATGGCGTTCCTGCCGTTGACCTGTGCCCAGCCGGTAATGCCGGGTTTGACGTCATGGCGTTTTTTTTGTACGTCGTTGTACAAAGGCAAATACTCCGGTAACAAAGGCCGTGGGCCTACAAAGCTCATATCACCTTTTAATACGTTTAACAAC
>DAINOA010000224.1:0-1434 GCA_036735625.1 Planktosalinus sp.
CAATCATTTGTATGAAATAAAAGGAGAAATTCAATCTACTGAAAATGGGGTGCTGTTTGTATTGAAATCAGAAAGTAGTTCCAATCCCATTTATTACACGATAGATGGCAGTAATCCAACTCCTCAATCTGTCAATTATGAAAACCCCATTGTTGTTTCAGAAGACCTTCAACTAAAGGCGGCTGTTTATAATGAAACCGGAAAGCAATTGAGTTCGGTTTTTGAACAACAAATTAAAATGCACAAAGCGGTTGGTAAACAAATAGAACTAAGCGTTGTACCCAGTGAAGTTTACGGCGGTAGTGGAGCAGAAGGTTTAATCAATGGTATTCAAGGCAGTAATAAACGTTATGGCGATGCAGAATGGCTGGGGTTTTGGGGAGATGATTTGGTCATAAAAATTGATTTGGGAAAAGAAACAAAAATCAATTCAGTAAAAACCCGATTTTATGACGCAATTGGGCAGTGGATTTATGCACCATCAAAAGTTGAAGTTACCTTTTTAGACAGTCAAAAAAATAGTTTATCAACTCAAGAAGCGATTTTAACTGACGGTGGAAAAAACTTGAAAAATGTTGAAGTAAAAAACTTTCATTTAAAAGTGAGATACATTCATCTCAACATTAAAAACTATGGCACTATTCCAGATGGCGCACAAGGTGGCGGACACAAAGCGTGGTTGTTTGTGGATGAGGTATTTGTTGAGTGAAATACAAAACAAACTCATTAATTTAGTTGAGTTTAGTATTCAATATAATTTTAGAAGTTCAATATTTAATTCCGAATAATTTTCAAAGTTTCATTCTCCATTCTTACATAATAAATCCCTTTAACAAAGTTTGAAAAGTCAATTTGGTTTTCACTTTGAGTAAGTTGGCCGGTCAACAATTGTTGGCCAAGGGCATTGTAAATAGTGTATTGTGCATTGGTTTGGATGTTTACATTCACAGTGTTTTTAGTGGGATTTGGATAAAAGGTAAGCGCAACGCTGTTTTCAGGTAATCCAAGCAACTCACACTCAAAACTGGAGAGTACTTTTGAAGCTGCCGGAGGATCAACTAAAAGTGAATCTGTTAATAAAGGACAATAACAATCATCTTCATCCACATATAATTTAAGCCATGAAAGGGCAATTTGTCCAACTACACCATTGCCGCCATTGGGTGTATTGGCTACGGAATGATTTCCGTTTGCCACTTCAAAAAGAAGCTTATCAGTTGTGTTTGGTGTTGCATTATAGTGAAGGTCTGCGTGTTGAGCAGGAGGCGCAGTAGGGTCATTTTGACCACTAAATATGAGCACCGGGCTCTCGTGGTTTAGTGACGGGTTAGGTAACCAAGGGCACAGCGCTACCACACCTTTTAGGGTGTTGTCTAAAACCGCTGCACGTTGCGCACCACCACCACCCATAGACCATCCGCTTACGGCAAACTT
>DAINOA010000225.1:0-980 GCA_036735625.1 Planktosalinus sp.
AAGGCGATATCAATAATAACAATACTTTTATTTATTCAATGTTTGCGGTAGCTGTGCCGTCTCTTGTTGTATAATTGACTTTGAGTGCATTTGCTTCTCTTAATTCTTGCTTGATATCTGAGATTAGACCCATATTTGTTTCTCCATCAACTTTGAGTGCTGTGGTGAGAAAAGGAACCAATTCTTCACGTTTACTGGCGCGTTCCGCTTCAATAAAAGCTTGTACATCACTCACCTCAGCAAACTTGTCATTAAGTTGTATTCTCGCTTCAGTTCCAAATTGTTCTTGATATCTGGCCAAAGGTTTTCCGGCATAGATATACATAACCAAATCCTTTTTGTCCAGTTTTTCAACTTCGTCTGCTGTGGGTAATACATTTTCAATTAAGGGTGTGGTTTGTCTTAAAACGGTTACAACCATAAAGAAAAACAAGAGCATAAATACAATATCTGGTAAGGATGCTGTTGAAATTCCCGGTGTTCCGCCGCCTGATTTTTTCTTAAACTTAGACATAGTCTTTTATTGAATTTTTATTCTCTTTTTTTAGGTTCTGCTTCAGAAAGCTTTTGAGGAAACATTGCTTTGAGCACGTCAAGTTGTTCTTTAAGCTTGTCTTTGTCACCTCTCCAGGTTGCATCTGCAAAATTCTTTTCCATTACTCTGTAATTTAATCCATACAATCTTTGGGCTTCACGGTCTCTCAAATCATTGTATGCTGCTACCAATTCATTTTGAACAGCAATATACATTTTATAACTAGTGAGCCTATCATTTTGTAAAGAGATAACTGCCTTGTCAGGATTGTCTGATGAAGTGGGATCTTTTGCTCCCTGGCAGTAGTCACATGCTTCTTCACCTTGTCCGCCACCATTGTCAAGAAAATCCATAGCTCTCAATCTCAAATCTTTAAGCTCTAGCTTTTTAGTGAGATAATATTTTTCTCCACGAAAAAAACCTTTTACATCAGCTTTGGTATTTG
>DAINOA010000225.1:990-1391 GCA_036735625.1 Planktosalinus sp.
TCTGTCATTTTGTAAGGAAATAATCGCTTTATCAGGATTGTCTGATGATGTGGGATCCTTGGCTCCTTGACAATAATTACAAGCTTCTTCACCAACGCCACCACCATTGTCTAGAAACTCCATAGCTCTTAATCTCAAATCTTTAAGCTCCGCAGATTCATTATTAACAAGCAATTGATCATCCTTATTTACTAACACTATAAAAATGTTCTTTTTTCTAATTTCAGGGGGGTCAATTACATCATCGATGGGCGGAAGCCTTCTGCTAATACCACTATCAGTCTCAATGGTTGTGGTAACCAAAAAGAAGATGAGCAGCAAGAAAGCGATATCTGCCATTGAGCCCGCGTTGACCTCTGGTGCTGATCGTTTTGCCATAATTAATTTTTAATTAATTTTTT
>DAINOA010000226.1:0-1389 GCA_036735625.1 Planktosalinus sp.
ATGTAATTCAACCAAAAAGAGACCAACTCACCTCAAGGAGTTTTGAATTAAAAGGAAACTGGAATGAGTTGCACTTTAAAAACAATCATCCCATCGTTTTGGAGTTGGGTTGCGGAAAAGGAGAATATACAGTTGCTTTAGCAAAAAAAAATCCCGACAAAAATTTTATTGGTATTGACATTAAGGGAGCCCGTTTTTGGCGGGGCGCTAAAACTGCATTGGATGAAAATTTGTCCAATGTCGCTTTTATTCGCTCCCAGATTGAACTTATTGAGTATTTGTTCAGTGAGAATGAAATCTCAGAAATCTGGATCACTTTTCCAGACCCGCAAATCAAATACAAACGTACCAAACACAGATTGACAAACAAGGAGTTTTTAAACCGCTACAAAAAAGTGCTTTCGCAGCAAGGCACCATTCACCTTAAAACAGACAGTGAGTTTATGCACGGTTATACTCTGGGGTTATTACACGGTTTAGGAATGGAAATTATCTATGCACACCATGATGTGTATAGCAATGAATATTCACCCAAAGTGGTCACTGATATTCAAACCTTTTATGAGAAACAATATTTGGATGCAGGAAAAAAAATTACATACATTGCTTTTAAGCTCAGCTAAATAATTTTAGTTATCTTCACTCGGTAATTGGGTTTTCATGGAATTCATCCCTTACTTTGTCTTTGGATTTATTTTTGCACTTCTCGGAGTTATACCCCCAGGCCTGCTCAATATGACAGCCGCAAAAATAAGTGTAAAGGAAAATAGGCGCAACGCGTTTCTTTTTTCTCTGGGAGTGATTACAACAGTAAGCGCTCAGACTTACATTGCACTTCTTTTTGCTCGTTACCTTGACAAACATCCCGAAATCATTGAAGTGCTTCAACAAGTGGGATTGGGGATTTTTATTTGTCTTACCGGCTTTTTTTTATTTATTGCAAAAGAGAAAAAGCATCCCCAGGCAGAGGTACCTTTTAAGTCAAAAAAACACCGTTACTTTCAGGGTATGTTTTTGGCGTTTCTCAATGTTTTTCCTTTGCCCTATTGGGTCTATTTAAGTATCACATTTGCAGCTTTTGGTTGGTTTGATTTTTCCAAGACTTTTATAACGTTTTGTGTTGCGGGTTCGGCTTTAGGAACTTTAGCCATGTTAGTTATTTATGCGCATTATTTTGACTATGCCAAGAAAAAGCGGAAAGAATTTCGTCTCAACATCAACTATATTATTGGTGGTATAACAGCACTTATTTCTATTATTACACTTATAAAAATTATCAAGGATTTGTAATGGAAAAAGAAAATGGCAATTTTTTTTCACGGGTGTATGAAGTAGTGAAGCAAATTCCTTATGGGAAAGTAACCTCTTATGGAGCCATTGCAAAACACA
>DAINOA010000227.1:0-1356 GCA_036735625.1 Planktosalinus sp.
GAAGGTCAAATTTGGAGTGTAGAAATAAACCATGAGCCTTTTGGAGATGATTTCCCTTCTTACACAGAAATTGAACAGGTTTATGTAGAAGACGACATAGAGATAAATGGTCAAATATATAAAAGGGTGTATAGCAACCCTAATCCAAGTTCGTGTCTATTAAGAGAAGAAAATGGAATCATCTATAAAATCACCGATCAAAACACGATGGATGAAGTTATAATGTATGATTTTACATTAGAAACGGGTGATGTTTTTGTTTTTTCTTTTGAGAACAATGTGTATTGCTCTTATCCGGGAGTTAATAATGGGATACAGGAGATGGAAGTAATCAATACCAGTATTCAATTTATTGCTGATGAAAATAGAAAAGTGATTGAATTTGAAAATGACGGTTATGGTTTGCCTGAAGTCTGGATAGAAGGAATTGGTTCAAATAGAGGTTTTGATCCATTTAACATAACTATCGATATTACAGGGCTAAATAAACTTATCTGTTTTACTAAAGATGAGACTACCTATTTTTTTAACAATGCAACAGAATGTGGTTTTCTCCAACTCCCTGAAATATTTAAAAAGAAAATTGTTTTATACCCAAACCCTGTAAAGCAAACATCTCAAATCTCGCTCCCACCTAACAACAAGGGCTATACAATAAAGATTTTTGACTTAAACGGAAAAGTGCTCAATGAATCCTATAACCAAAAAGATACCTTCACAATAAAGGCAACTGACTTTGATACAGGGCTTTATTTTTATCAAGTTTTTGAAGATACTAGGCGTTTAAAAGCAGAACGTTTTTTGGTTAGGTAGCTTTTTAAAGTAATTTATAATAGAAGTTTTGTCAGCTACTTTGTTCCTTCATACCACGCGATGCAATCGCGAGGCAGCGAGGTTTCTGTTTTGAATTAAATTAACTCTTATTTTCCTGCGGTTCATCAGATTGAAACAAACTCAAAAAAGCATCTCCTAAAAAGTCAATGCAATCCCCCGCTAATAATGAGTTAAACCCAAGATGTTGTGAAGCACTGTCACCGGCGCTACCGTGGAGATATACCCCAAACACAGCAGCCACGAGCGGGTCATAGCCTTGCGCCATCAAGCCGGTAATGAATCCCGTTAACACATCACCGGTACCGGCTGTTGCCATACCCGGGTTTCCTGTGGTGTTGATGTAGAGGTTGTTTTGATAGACTGTGATGGTGTGTGCCCCTTTGATAACAATAACAATGTCAAGTTTTTTGGAAAGTTTTTTGGTTTTGGTGAGTTTGTCATAATCGTCTTTCCAGTTGCCTATGAGCCGCTTGAGTTCACCGGGATGGGGTGTTAAAACAGATTTTGGTGGTACCAGCTCTA
>DAINOA010000228.1:0-1350 GCA_036735625.1 Planktosalinus sp.
GAACCCGTACATACAAAATAAGGTGTACCAGTGTCAACACAGACATTTCTTATGCAAGACTGGTTCTGTCTATACTCACCGCAAGGAGTTGTTGAAACTACCCTAAACGAAGGACAGACACAGGGAGGGTTGATACAGGAACCTGTTGAATTTGCAAACGCTTGAGCGATTGATGTGAAATAATCCTCTGCTTTCCTATCAGCTTCTTCTTGAGATGCTTGAGACGAAAACATCCCTGCTGGTACAACAACAGAAACCATTGAACCCACAGCACCGTTTTGACAGTTGTTTTTTTGTACCTGTCTGTTTATTTCAACATTAAAATACAGTATTGGACAGTTAACAAGGTCTTCTTGAACCCTTGTTTCCCAAAGAACACAAGCGTTATGTAAAGACATCCCTGTAATTGTTGCAATCTCATGTGGAGTTGCACCAATAGGGATTTCCCAACTGTTTCCGTATTTATCCTTTATGGAAGTAAACTGTATCATGTTCACAAGTATAACAAAATTGTTTTTATTATCCGCAAATACCGTTTTGACCTATATCAGCAGTGAAGTTTATTGTATAAACAGGTTGAACAACTGAATCTGTGACTATGGTAAGCGTTGATGCGTAACTTCCCACATTTCCCCATTGATTGAAAAACAAATTAAATGAAAACTGTGAACCTGCTTGATAAGGTGAAGGTGTGATAGGGGTAGGATTGACTGAAAACCCGTTACCTGACATACCTACTGAAAGAATGTTGAGATTTAAACCTGCTTGGTTCTGTATGGTGTAATTACCTACATAACCCGCATCTCCTGCTGTCCAGTTTGTATCCCTGCAACCAAAGTTTATTGTTGAACCGGATAAGTATTCTTGTGATGTAAAAGTATTAAAAAACCTATATACAGAAGAAGATACACAAACATTGTCAACACACAACCTTGTTGGGTCACAGCAAGGTATTCCTTGACTGCAACCCGGTTGAAAATCTGCTACACAGGTAGAAAACACACAACCAGTTGAAGACCATTGGTTGTTTGAATAATACTGCACCTGATAAATCTGTGGAAGCATCTGTGTAAATACAAAAAGATTGCTTCCTGAATTGGTTCCTGACACAACAACTGTTTGGGTGTTGTTGATAACTATCCTCCATTGTTCACCTGTACCAGATGTTGTTCCACTAACATTTCCATTGTTGACTGAAACAGAAACAGAATTGCAGACAGGTAAAATTGAAGCAAACACTTCTGAAAATGTAAACTCTTCAATACAACCCACACAATTTTTATGTAAATTGTTTAACTTAATCCTAAATGTAAACTCACCGTCAATACCCATCTGTTCATCAACCGAAAG
>DAINOA010000229.1:0-1323 GCA_036735625.1 Planktosalinus sp.
TGAATAAGTTGTGTCTTGTGCTTCTATACCTTCAAAACTTCCATTGGTTTTACCCCACGTTTCAAAAAGATTGCTTATTCTTTCGTTTGTTTCAGATACTGGTAAGATACCCTCTGCTTTGTTTATCACAGATGCAAACACAACCTCACGTTTTACCCATCTTACAAAAGTTGAATACAAAGAAGCGTTGTTTGCAAATGTGTTTTTTATCACAGATGTGACATCAAAACTTGTTTCAACCTTTTCACCATCTGCCAAAATTTCTTTACCCGGTGTTTTATCTGTTTGTGTAAATCCTTTGTTTTTTTGAGCAGGTTCTTTTTTAGTAGGAGGGTCAAGTGGTAAAGGTAATTCAGTTACTACAACAGGTTGGGGGACAATCGCTTTTGATACCCCTTCAAACACCTCTCTGATTGAAGAAAGAGGTATTGACACCATTGGGATATGGGGTTTAAAATGTGAAAACAAGTTTTTAATGTGGTTTTCATCAACAAAAGCGATTTGTTGTTTGTTTTCTTTTTCAGTAAGCGGTATTCTTTTGATTTTTGTTTGTTCAAGAAGACTTGCACCATTTTTACCCAAAGCAACAGTTAACTGTTTTTTAAGTGCTTCTTGGTTTTTTTTCTTTTTGTCTCCGTATTTAAGTGTTTTTGACACTGCACCAAACAATGGAACACCCATCAACATAACAACATCATCGTTGGCGTTGATACCGTCTGTTATTACGGCACGGTACATTTTCATCAATTCAAAAGAACTGATTGAAGGTTGGGTTTCAAAAAAGTCTTCATTTGTTGGAGTTAAGTTAAAATGTTCCCTCAACTTGTCAACCAAAGAAAAAACCATCCCTGTTAAAGGGTTTTTCCTATCCGTTTCTTTGTCTCTACCCCAAGCAAGCAGTCTTTGGGCAACTTCTTTGGCACGTTTGTTTGACATTACAGACCTTGTGAAAGCAAAAAACTCTTTGTCTTCAAGTTTACTGCCTTTTTTTTGTCTATCCATTGCTTCAATCACATGAAGTGTGTCAACAATGTGTTCTTCAACATATTCTTCAAACAAAGGAAGCATTTGAACTTTCCCGGATTGAATCAAATCAACAATGTCACTTTCTGATGAGGTTTCTATTTTTGTTTGTAAATCTTTCTCAAAAGTAACCATGTAAAAAGGTGTACCCAAAGGTCTGTTTCCCAAAAAAGCGTCTGCAATACGGCTGTCTGTACCTGTAATGATAAAAGGTTTGGATACAAAAGCACCCATTGTTGAGTACTTGTTTTTAATATCATTCCATTTGTTTGTTGTTTTTGCATTTTTTGTATAAACAGT
>DAINOA010000230.1:0-1303 GCA_036735625.1 Planktosalinus sp.
CTTTTCACAAAAGTTTTCTAATTCCTTTTATCCAAGTTTGTTTATTTTCTCAAATGGAACATAGGAGAAATTGATTGATTTTTGCTTTAACAGCTTAAGTAAAGCGTTCATCAACTCGCCTTGGGCATTCTTTTGAATGAACACCTTATCTATTGCTGTGCCGGCTTGTATGGCCTCCATAATGGCCCGGATGCCTATAATTTGGGTTTCATTTTGCATAGAACAAAGGTATAAAAAAACACCCGCCGGTGGCGGGTGTTTGATTATATTAAAATAATATATTTAATTTTTAGTAAGCGTTGCAGTGATATCAACTGGACCTTCACCACAAGCACTATTTGAATTATCAGTAAAAACAAACGTAATTACAGAATCATCACCGGCATTATAGTTTCCAGTTTCTCCACTGGGTGCAGGACCATATACCAATGATACGCCTGAACACGCTAAATTAGTTGGTTGATTAGCAACTATATTTACATTCCCACAAACAAGATCAAACGCAAAGTTTGAGGCTGGTTGACCAGCACCCGCACTTGGTATGTGAACAATATCAAACGAGCGTCTTGTTGGACCTCCATCGGCAACTAATGTAACAACTGTACCTTCTTCCCAAACTTGAAATCCAAGTACACCAGGACCAGCAGATGTTACTGTATAGCTTCCTGTAAAACTTCCTTCTGGAACGACACAGGTTACATTCGCATCATAAACAAAGGGAGAGGAAAAGAACGCATTCCCCAGGACACTCTGAGAGGCATTGTTGTTGCTCCAGGTTCTACCGTCTTTAAAGACCAGCTCTACACGAATCACAAAACGGTCACCTCCGGTAAAGTCATCATCACCCAAGTTGAGTAATGCCTGAAGTTCTGGAAGGTTAGTAGTCACTAAAGCACGTGGCAAGCGCTCACCCAAGATAAATTGATCATTGGTGATTGTTTTTAAGAGTACTTCATCTCTATCGTTTGCACCCCCACCGGTGACGTGTTCAAAACTTGCATACACATTGATGCGGTCTGATAAATCACCGTCCTCTTCGTCTTGAATCTCCAGGAGTAGTTCTACACCAGTATCAGCCAATCCAATTGGTAAATCTGTTGATGACTCAAGCGTTCTAAGGATACCTCCAGAGGTTGTATCGTCATTAACATTATCAATAACTTTTTCTGTATCGCTACACGCAAACAGAAGAAATGCTACTGAGAATATTGATAATTTTAAAAATGTATTTTTCATAATTTTCTTTTTTTAATTGTTTTGAGGGAATCCACTTTCAGGGTTAGTATCCCAGAATACACGTTGT
>DAINOA010000231.1:0-1280 GCA_036735625.1 Planktosalinus sp.
CTTTGCGTATCTGGTTGCAATCATGGCAACCCTGTTCCATTTTAGGTTTGGTGTAGAATTGGGGTTACCAAAAAAAAGGATTTCATCACCGTCAATTTTTTCAATCAACGGTACCAAACCCCCCTTTTTAAAAACAGGATAAACGGATATATGTTTTTTTGCAATCACTCTTCAAAACTTTGGTTAGGAGTACCATAAGGTTTTAAACCTTTATTCTTTTCAACAAACTGTTTTCTTACAGATTCATGTTGAGCCTGTGTGGGTTTGACAAACGGGGTTGAATATCCCCCTCCCTGCATGAATGTTTTATATTTCATCAATTGGCAAGTAAAAAGACAACAGTTGTAACGCTGGTCAACCCTGCCGCAAGTTTCCAAAATGTGTTTCCTCTACGTTTTCTTTTAAGTTCTTTATTTACCGCATTGAGTTCAGCAGCACATAAGGGATATTTAAGCTTTTCAAGTTCATACTGTCTCTCTATCAAACTTATTTGCTGATTAGACTCAAAGTGTGCGTTATTAAGTTCTTTAATCTGAGCAGACTGTAAAAGGTTTACAGAAGTCAGAAGTTTAACCTGAGAGCTTAAAACAGACTTCTTTTCAAAAGTTTTCCTTATCGTGTTTGCCTGTTCATTGGTAAAAGCAAACATTGTTTTTCCTTTGACATCAATCAGTGTCGGGGTCAACCCCTGAGAAAAACCCATATAAGAGGCTGTCAGAAAGATTGGGAGAAGCAGATATTTCATTGAGTTTCCTGTTTTGAATGATTATTTTTGTTTCTACAACAGCCTTTGTTTTCTCAAGACTGTCAATAATGTAAACACTTTTAAGTTCTTTCAACCTGCTTTCAACAAGTTTGTCTTCAAGTTCACCTATTTTATCATCAAGTATTTTTACTTGTTCCTGCAAAGGATTGGTTTTATCCCCTCTCGAAAGCAAAAGTGTCAATAAAAGAACCAGTGCAAAAACACTGACAACCCATGTATATGTTTTCATGTCTCTAAATATAGTATTATGAAACCCAATCTGTCAAAAGAAAAAGAAACAATTATCACAACTTACATCTCATGCGCTCAGGCGTTGATTGATTTAAGTGAGAGTTCTGCACTTAAAAACAGTGTTTTTCACTCACAAACCTGTAAAAACTTTATAAACAAATCAAAAACTGCTTTAATATCAAATCTAAACAAGTTGGGTTTTGAGAAAGGTGACATTCACCTTGTTGAGCAAACTGTTCAAAGTTCTTCACTCTTTTTGAACACATTTATAATGTTTGTAATA
>DAINOA010000232.1:0-1278 GCA_036735625.1 Planktosalinus sp.
GCTGATGTTGTTATCATCGATACTGCCGGACGCTTACACAACAAAGTAAACCTGATGAATGAGCTTACCAAAGTAAAACGCGTGATGCAAAAGGTGGTTCCTGATGCTCCACACGAAGTCTTACTCGTTCTTGACGGCTCCACAGGTCAAAATGCTTTTGAACAAGCCAAGCAATTCACCGCAGCTACAGAAGTCACCGCACTGGCAGTAACCAAACTCGACGGCACCGCCAAAGGGGGTGTGGTCATTGGGATTAGTGACCAGTTTCAAATACCTGTAAAATACATTGGTGTGGGTGAAGGAATGGAACACCTTCAAGTGTTTAACAAATTAGAGTTTGTCGATTCGTTTTTCACCACTTCCGCGTAAGCGGAAATCTCGTTATTGAAACCTCAAAAATAACGTTTAAAAAAAAATCCATTTAGGGTTCAAAACCCTGAGAGGGTTGAGTTAAGCCTTAAATCCTAAGAAGAATACTACAACCTCATTCTTAACTATACTCAATGACTTTCCAAAATTTAAAACAATTGGCATCAAATTTGTTTCAATTCAAGTAATTCAAATATTTTAAAATTGAAATTACCACTACTATTTGTCTTTTTTAGCTTGTGTTTTGAAACCTTGTTTTCACAACAAATTCAATGTGTGCCATTTGAAGTTTTCAATGTTCAATATACAGATGAGTCGCTTATTTCAGAAAAGGAAGTATTGGAAATGGATTTAAGTTTTGGCTCTTTGCAATTGATAATTCTTCCTGAATCAACTGTAAATACCCCAAAGGAATTAAGCCGAATAAAAAGAGATTCAATTAATGGAAAGAGGATTTTATTAATCAATAAATCTTCCAATGAGATTAACCTACATAATATGGATGGAAGAATTATTATTGACCGGCAAGCATATTACAAAGGAAAATGGGTAAAAGTAGATCGGATAAAAATGCACCGTATTTGCGGGAACAGTTATTTGCGGTCTAGGGTTATAAAACCAAATGAATCATTTAATTTTTTAGCTTCTTGTACACAAGGGAGTATAAAAACACAACTCAGGTTTGTAGTATATATAACACATAGATATGGAAGAAATACACCAGTTTATTCCAATACGTTTTATGGTAATTTGGATAGAAAATATGTTCAATAAACTTTTTCAGAAAAAGTTATATTATTAAAAACCATACAATCATCTACAAATTCAGTCTCCAACAACTTTTATGAGTCTTATCTTCATCTAATGTAAAAAACCACTTGATTGACAACTTTTAAACTACAAAAGGTT
>DAINOA010000233.1:0-1276 GCA_036735625.1 Planktosalinus sp.
CGCTGCGCTCGTGTCTTGTTTCAGGTTTTGCTTCGCACAGTTCGCTGCGCTCGTGACAAGTTTCTGGTTTTAATTAATAAAGTTAACTTAAAAAAATAACGTGAAAATATTAACTGCAAAACAAATGTATGAGGCTGATAAGGCCACCGAAGCGAAGGAGGGCATCACCTCAATAGATTTAATGGAACGCGCTGCCCGACAGGCTTTTGATTGGATTGACAACAATTTAAAGGGGTCCAAAGTTCCCATTTCTATTTTTTGCGGTATTGGCAACAATGGGGGAGACGGTCTGGCTTTGGGACGTATGTTGCTTGAAAAAGGATACAACATAAATTGTTTTGTGGTGAATTACAGCGACAACCGCTCAAAATGTTTCCTCATCAATTATGATCGCTATAAAAATACCACCAAAAACTGGCCGAAACTTTTAAAGAGTGAAAATGATTTTCCTTCACTATCAAACGAAGGAATTGTGGTGGATGCTATTTTTGGTATCGGACTCAACAGACCTTTGGATACCTGGGTTAAAAAATTGATTCAGCACATCAACGGTGCAGGAGCTTACACACTTTCCATTGATGTTCCCAGCGGATTGTTTATTGATGCCCCCACACCCGATTTTGATGCGGTCATTAAGTCCAACTTAACATTGACTTTTCAAACACCCAAACTGCCTTTTTTCCTTCCAGAAACAGCCGGATTTACACAGTCGTTTCAAATTTTGGATATTGGTTTAGACCCGGAATACCTCCATAAAACAACCACCGAAGCCAAGTTAATCCTAAGAAATGATGCACAAGGCATGTATCTTCCCAAAAGGAAATTTGACCACAAAGGCAGCAATGGGCACGCCCTCATCGTTGGCGGAAGTTATGGGAAAATGGGAGCTGTAACGTTGGCTACAAAAGCCTGTTTGCGCTCCGGTGCCGGAAAAGTGACTGCGTTCATTCCCAAATGCGGTACTTTCATCCTTCAAACAGCAGTTCCCGAAGCTATGGTCATTATTGATGAAAACGAAAACCAAATTACAAAGTTTCCGACAACTGATGGTTTTCAAGCCATAGGAATGGGCATTGGTTTGGGAACTCACAAAGAAACTTTAAATGGATTTTCAAGTTTTCTCAAGCATCAAAAAAACCCCTTGGTTCTCGATGCAGACGCACTCAATTTACTTGCTGAAGAGAAAGAACTCTTAGAGCTGGTACCACCAAAATCTGTTTTAACACCTCATCCCGGCGAACTGCAACGACTCATTGGAACTTGGAAGAACGATTTT
>DAINOA010000234.1:0-1272 GCA_036735625.1 Planktosalinus sp.
GTTTATTTCTATAATCATTGGATTCTATATCATTTCCAAAATAAGAAACGGTTTTAATTGTGAATGCCGGTTTTACTGACTGCGGGTCTTTTCCAAAAAACAGTAAACCTGCAAGTGTTAATTTATTATTTCTAAGAACCCTCTTCGCTTTCAACCCTTCTTCAAAAGAAAGCCCCTTTTCCTCATAAGTTTGTCCGAACTCTTTTTTAAAGTATTCATCAAAAAGATTTTTATTAATATCTTCTATTGAGGTATCAAACACTTCCATTTCATCTGCGAGTAAGTTCCCACTATGCTGAAACAATCGCATTATTTCTGAATTGTCGGTTAAAAGTCTTTTGTTGGAAAGTTGTTTAACATATACTTCCCCTCTTGCAGTCTTGTAGGGTGTGTTTATTCCTTTATCAATGTAGATTATCAGTACGCTTTTGAAATTTTCATCGTCTTCAATTTTCACAACTTCAGTGGAAGGATAAATCGGCGGTTTGATTGATTCAGCAAATTCGGAAATTTTCCGATCTGCATATTCGATTTGTTCGGGTGTAAGTCCGGTAACTGTTCCAACTTTGTCTTTTACGCCAAGCAATATCATACCACCAAGAGAATTTGACATAGCTACCATTTCCCTTGTCATTTTTTCAGGGTCTGGCAAGTGTTCTTTAAACTGAACCTTACTTGTTTCTCCTGTGCTGATTATATCCAGTAGTTCTATTGCGTTCATTTTGATTTCAATTTTTCAATATTCCAAATACTATAAATGTTTTTCCTGCGGTTAAATGCTTCATCGCCACCTTCCATGATATCAACTATGAACCGTTGTGTTTGGTGATTATCAATAGTGCCTGAATGTACTGTGATAATCTTTTCGTTAAAGTTGCACGAAACAACTTTTTCACTATCACCAAGAACGGGAATATTGGCATTGTGGGTTGCGAATATGAATTGCATATCGCCTTTTATTTTCTTAAGCTCCTTTATGACCTCATCATAAATAGTTTGATTATCCAAATCATCTTCGGGTTGGTCTATAATCAAGACATCATTTTCCTTTTGAGCCAATAAGAAAAGAATTAATGCCGAAGCTCTTTGACCTAAAGAATGTTTGTCTAATGGTTTCTCATTGTATTGAATGACTATTTTATTTTCTACTTTAAATGTGAGCAAGTCTTCCAAATTTGCTGAAAATCTTCTCTTAAAATCAACAACGTGATTTTCATTCAATATGTGATCTAATTTGCTGCTGTCCCTGTAAATCTGGATGAAGTCTTTGTA
>DAINOA010000235.1:0-1266 GCA_036735625.1 Planktosalinus sp.
ATAAGTTTGAAAAAATGGTGACTTATGATTTAGGCGTTCAATACCCCACAAATGTTTTACAAATTAACTCCTGTGTGGGACCTTTTTCAAATTTTGCATACATGAATGATGTTGCGCTTACAGAGTGGAGTTGGAGTGTATTATTAGCTGATTTTGATAACGATGGTCTCAAAGATATTCACATAACAAATGGTTACACTAGAGATATAACAAACAATGATTATGTTAGGTTTAAGATGGCTCAACTGCAAAAGAAACTCAATGCAAGTGAAATCACATTAACTCAATGGATAGAAGAAATTCCCAGTAACCCTGTCCCATCAGTATTCTTTCACAATCTTGGAGAAAATAGATTTCAAAATGTTTCAACCACGTGGGATAGTGGTCCGTCTTTATTTTCAAATGGCTCTGCTTATGCAGACTTAAATAATAATGGCTATCTGGACCTTGTTGTCAATAATATCAATGCGCCTGCTTTCATAATGAAAAATAAGGGAGATGAATTAATCGGTAACAGTTTCCTCTCAATTGAATTAGAGCATAATGATGTTGCAACAAATATTGGCACAAAAGTAAAAGCCTATTTGTCAAATGGCACAGTATTAACAGAGCAATACAACCCCACACGCGGGTTTTTATCCTCCTCTCAACACAGGTTACACTTTGGAGTTAAAGAGGGGCTGAAAGTTGATCAAATCGAAATTGTCTGGCCTGATAAATCTATGCAAACAATCATAAGTCCTGAATTAAATCAAATATTGAAAGTGGCTAAAACACCAACAAGTACTTATGAAGCTCCCAAAATTGAATTCCGCTATTTTGAAGATGTTTCAGAGAAACTTCCAAAAGAAGCTTTTCATGTTGAAAACGATTATATCGACTTTAAAAGAGAAGCCTTATTACATCACAAATACAGTGAGGAAGGACCGGGAATTGCTGTGGGAGACATAAATGGTGATGGATTAGATGATTTATACCTGGGTGGAGCGATGGGCTTTCCTGCCAAGTTGTTTATCCAAAATGCAAACGGAACTTTCAGCTTAAAAAAAGTTACCGATTTTGAAATTGATAAAGAACATGAAGATGTAAGTGCACTCTTTTTTGATGCAAATGGAAACGGCTCTTTAGACTTATATGTGGTAAGCGGCGGTAATGAGAAATTAGCAAACGACCCCATTTATCAAGACCGACTTTATTTAAATGACGGCAATGGAAACTTCAAAAGAGCAAAAGATGCATTACCAACCTTTTACTCAAGTGGCGGCG
>DAINOA010000236.1:0-1234 GCA_036735625.1 Planktosalinus sp.
AATTCCTCAATTTTTTGTGTTACAGAACTTTCTTTTGAAGGCGTTTCGATTTCTTGAGTACATGAAGTATAAAAAATCATTCCTGCCAAAACGGGCAGTAAAAGAGTATACTTAACTAATTGTGGTTTCTTTGATTTTGATTTGTGTAACATAACGATTCGTTTTTTGATTAATGAATGATTGAAAAATGTATTGATGAATGAAATATTTTGGGTTTGAAAAACTTCTGTGAGCAGGTTTTGGTAGTAGGTTTTTTTATCACTTTGGGATACTGTTTCAGCGTCTGCGATATATTCATGTAAGGTGGCTGTTCTTTTTTGAAAAATATAGACCAAGGGGTTAAACCAAAACACAATACGCAGCATTTCAAAGTAGAGTAAATCTATATAATGTTTTTGTTTGATATGCACCAGTTCATGAGTGATGATGTGTTTTTTTGCTGTTTGTTCCAGATTTTCACCCAAAAATATTAGGTTGACAAATGAAAAAGCATCGGTACTGTTGGGTAGGTGGATGAGGGTCGTATTGTTGAGGATTTCTGTTTTTCCTTTTCGCTTGAGCTGAATAATTTTATAGAGTTTCCAAAGAAAAAGTATTGTGCTTATGGCTATTCCGGTGAGTAGGATGATTTCAAAAAGGGCAAACAAAGGGTTTGAAGCTGCGATGGTGTTTTGAGTTGCTGTTGTGTTTCCGATAGTGATTTCAGGCAGGGCCACTGTAAAATTTTGCGGTATGACCGTTTGAAATGCGGGTATTTTGATGAATGGGAGCACCAAAGCAAGAATAGGGGTTAAGCACAAATATGCCCTGTTCCATTGAAAAAAGGTTTCCTTTTTGAGCAAAAACTCATAAATTACTAGAAATAGCAACTGGAAGATGAGGGTTTGTATGATATAAAGTGTCATTTTTTTTCTTCTTTATTGATTTGGTCTAAAATTTCTTCAAGTTCCTGAGTGGTAACATCGTTGTTTTTTACAAAAAAAGAAACCATACTTTTAAAAGAACCTTGAAAATAGTTATCCATTAATTTGTTGATGGTCTGATTACTGTACGTTTCCTTTTCCATTACCGGAAAGTAAACGTGACCGCGCCCTTCTTTTCTATAGTTGACAAACCCTTTGCTTTCCAATATGCGCACAATGGTTGACACGGTGTTATAAGCCGGTTTTGGCTCCGTAAATTCATCAACGATGGCTGCTACATTGGCTTCCTTTAAATCCCAAAGGATTTGCAT
>DAINOA010000237.1:0-1218 GCA_036735625.1 Planktosalinus sp.
GGTTGGGTAAACAGCAAAAAGGCAAATATTCATTTTAATACAATTAAACATGTTTACAAAGGAAAGATTAAAGCACCGTTTGGTCAATGGAAAAAAGTTTAATGTTTAATTAATAAGACAATGGAAAAAAAACACATAAAACCTTATGTAAGAAGTTTGACAACTTCTATATTTGACGTACCTGTCACGATTGAATACGAATATGAAGAAGGTGTTGATTCGGATTACGAAACCCCTCCCGTTTCCCCTTCTGTCATTGTTTGTGCAGTCTATGTTGAAGACACAAACATCAGCAACCTGCTGGATGTTTTGAACTTTAACTACGAAGAAATCAAAGACCATATTGTTGACAGGCACAGTGATGAAGCTTTTGACGCAATGTGTGAAGAATGGGATGCTCTTTATGATTCTTTTATTGACGAATCAAAACTTAAACTATGAAGATTAAAAGCACAAGGAGGGCAAACATAAAAAGACTGTTAAAAGCGGGTTCCAAAGAAGATTCAATCAAAAAAATGTTTCAGGTTTCAGATACATATATCAAGGAACTTAAAATAGAAATCAAAAACGGTCTTTAACCATCATCACATGATTCTTCAACAATACGAACTCCCCTTTTTTATTGACGTTATACGTGATTGGGAAGACGGTGATATTGAAGAAGGAAACAACAGGTTTGTTGTCACGGGTGTTTTGTTTGACAATGATGGTATCTGGTTCAAAACCCTTGGTAATGATAATGAAAGCTTTGACCTTATTCATAGCAGTGAATGTAAAATAGTCACTTCTCAAAAACCAAACTAATGAGCGAATTTAAAAAAGAAAACCTCATCTATAAAGGTGAGGATTGTAATATTTATGCCAAAAAAAAAACAAATGATGAACACAACCTTTTTATTAATTTAAAATCATCACCTGAACGGTATATATACATAGGTAACTTGATTATACGTAAAGGGTTAAGGTTGTATGTAAAAAATGAAACACCTAGCGGTATATTTAAGAAAACAAACTCATGGTCTTTTAACTATGATATTGTATCGCAAGTGGATGTGATTGATGTGATATGTTCAATGCCTGATGAAAACATCAAGTACCGTACCACACCAAGGGTTGTCCGTGAAAAAGGAACTGCCATTCAATTCAAAGGGTATGAACTAAAGTGGTATCTTCCTATTGAACATTTCCATGTGATATGAGAACAGTTGCAGATATTGA
>DAINOA010000238.1:0-546 GCA_036735625.1 Planktosalinus sp.
GAAGGATATGAAACAGGTGTGTCACAACACGTCAGGTTTGAAAAAGATTGACAGTTTCCGTTTTGTTTCCAATCAATTGTTGCATTAAGGGTAAATCCATAATCAAGTTCACCAAGGGTAACGCAATAAGTAGGATGTGTTGTAATGCAAGAATTTCCCGGAAGCGATGTTTGGTTTACAACTATGTTTCCGTTTGCATTTCTAAGTTGCCATGCAAATGGTATTTTTTCAAATGTTGGGGGAAGGTTTTGATATTGTGAAGAAAAACATAACCTGCAAGAAGGAGAATACGACCTTGAAAAAACAACTGTTTTTGTAACAACTTTATTAAATAAATAAGATGGTGCAACCACAAGTATTTTGTTTGGGTCGTTGTCAATAAGTGTGTTACCTAATTCTGTCAATGCACAAGAACTAAAGCAGTTGCCGTTTTGACATGTTCCATTTGTACAAACTGTTCCGTTTGGAAGCATTTCTGTTTGTGTGGAAGGAACACAGTTGCTGCCTGAAGCGTTGAACACAGTTCTTGTTCTGTTACACCCCTGT
>DAINOA010000238.1:556-1211 GCA_036735625.1 Planktosalinus sp.
GAGGACAACTCAATACACATTGACCGTTTTGACAAGTTGAAAAAGAACCACATCCTGTTCCGTTTGGTTTGTTTTCTGTTACAGATTGAGCAACACATTGATTATTGACAAGGTTGTATTCAGTACGTGTCTGAACACAGCTTGTGGGTGTTGTCACCCAAGCTGTTGGCGGAGGACATGAACCAACACAGTTGTTGTCGTTGCAAACCAAACCATCACAGCAAGGAGCTGAATTGCATCCTGAACCTCCTTGACCTATGCAGGTAGGTACACAGTTTCCACTTCCGTCACATGCTGAATTAGGTGCGCATGTTTTACCAGCAGGTTCATTGGTTGAACCTATTGAACCTTGAACACAGTTTGCAGAAACACAGTTATAAGGTTGCGTGTCTTTGATACAACCGTTGTTTCTGAATGTCACTATCGGTTCTGGACATGCGGGTACACATGAACCTGAACATATCCCTCCACGGCAAATACCGTTGTCACATGGCAATCCCTCATTGATGGGTACAGAAACAGTTTGCGCTGTGTTTACACAGTTTCCTCTTGAGCATGTCTGATTGATTCTGGTTTCTGTACATGCAGAAGAAGTCAATGTTATTTGACCACAGAGAGGGTCACAGGGATTGTCAACACAATCTCCATTGATAGC
>DAINOA010000239.1:0-1203 GCA_036735625.1 Planktosalinus sp.
CATCAACAGCTTCACCATAACCGTTTGCAACAAACCCTTGTGAAAACACATCAATAAGAGCTTCTGTAAGGGCGCAAGAAGGATATTGTGAAGGGTTGAACTCAAACAAACCGTTACCAAAACCTTTTACACCCAACAGTTCCGCAATGAGCTGATTGGTTGCAAGTGAAGGAATCGATGTTCCTTGGTTTGGACGGTAAAACCTGGCATAAGGTTGACGAACACCGACAGCAACACTTTTAGGGTTGGTTGTTGTTTTACCTGTCAGATAGACATTGCCATAGATGGTTGCACGTTCACGTGTTTCTTTACGTACTTCACCATCAAGGGTAATCACTTCTTTTGTTACGTTTTCAATTACAACTTTTGGGTTTGAGAAGTGGGTGTCAAACAAAGGTTGTGGGTTTTTAGAAATCAGATACTTTTCCATAATTCAATTTTTGTTTTTAAATAATTAAACGATTTTTGTTTGTAATACAATTTGAAATTAGACTCTAACCTTTCAAGGTCTGAATCCACTTGTTGGATAAAACCATCCATGTTTTCTCTAAGTGCGTGAATGATTTTCTCTTTTTCTTGGTCAGGAAGCAAGTTGACAACGGATTTAAAAAACCCTCTCAACACTTCTGAGTTTTTTTCTTGAAAATCAAAATCTTCAAACTCATCAGTGTTAAAAGAACTTAGCATCCGTTCTGTCTGAACCACCTCCCATTTTGTTTTATCTACATCCATTTTTCAAGTGAGGCTTTACCTTCCAAAACCCTTAGAGAAGAAACAACCCTTATCATGTTGTTTGTTCCTTCTGATATTGCCATGAGTTTTGAAAAGTCTGTGGGGTTAAATACGTTTCTTTCAGCCAACCATGTAACCAAAGAAATACCTTCCCTGTCTTTACCTTTGACTGCTTCAGCATAAGCAGAAACAAAAGATTGCATTGTCTTTGTGTCAATAAACCCGCTACTGTTGTTCAAACCCAAATGTTCAATCATTGATATGATACGTTGGGTTTTGTTTCCTTTACACCAAGGTTCATTAGGAAACACAGTGATATAAGGTTCAAGTGCTTTTGCAAGGTTGGCTTTGATAGGATTGAGCGTGTGCGTATCAACATCAGGGGTGTTGACATGGACAACCGGGATAAACCTGTTTTTTTCAGAATAAAACCTGTTTATTTCCCCACAAGTTGATTCAATGTTTGCTTCC
>DAINOA010000240.1:0-1192 GCA_036735625.1 Planktosalinus sp.
GAGCTTGACCTTCAACATGGTACATTTCAGAAGTCAACTTACCTTTTGCAAGCAAAGTTGCTTCTTCAAAGTTGTAAGCAGAGTCTTCTGACCTTTTTGAAAGTTCTTTTACTACATCATCAAGATAAGTAACAGAACTGTTCATTAACTTATAAGATGAACGGAGACTCAGGTTTGACCTAGGTATTGTCAAAGCTCTAATACTCTTATCCATATAAGTGATGGGTATAGACACTTTCTTTGAAGGAGATGCATCAATTTTTGATACAAAACCATCTTGCTTGGAGTCACCTGCAAAAATTATCCTTGATTCTTTACCTGCAACTTTTGAAAGAATTGCAACTTCGGCAGGGGATATGTCGGAAGACTCATCAAACACATAAAGGTTTTTACCAGTTTGAACCATTGCTTTTGAAGCAACCATATCAACAACTTCAGGATTGACCCTTACTTCGTTGTCAATTATCAAATAAGGTTTGACACCTTCATATTCAGTTCCTTCTTCAAGTGCTTTTTTAAGTTTTTTGATTTCAGTGTTTAAACCTTCACCCCCAACTGCTTTATAAAAATTTTCAGTGACACCTACCTGTTTTCCTGTAATGTCACTCAGGTTTTTAGCTTGCAGTGAACCCGGAGCGAAATACCTTACATTGTAACCTAACAAAAAGTGTTTTAAAAACCTGAATATGGAAGATTTTCCAAATCCCGGAGGTTGGTCAAACCTGAGAATGTTGTTAAGTGTGTAAACCCCTTGCTCGTGGGAAAAAGGTTCTGCTTCAGCTTTGAGAAAAGACTGTATTGCACGTAAAGACAACACTTGTGGATAAACAGGTGCAAACTGTGTTTTTTCATCACTTAATGCCAACAACATTGAATCCCTAAAATCTTGGGGGTCACCGTGTTTTACACTCCATAACCATAGGTTATAAGTGTTGTTGTCTATTTCACCTTTTGAGTCTTCAAAACCTGATTCAACAGAAGGTCTTGACACTTGTTCTTCTTTAAGGTTTTTGTTAAGAAACTTTTCTAGTTTATGAACATTTACATAAAAAGTTTTGATTTCGTCAAAAGTCTTGTTTACAGAAGAATCAAAGTTGATTACACTTAAAAAAGACATTTTTTGGTCGTCACTCAACCCTCCAAACAAACCATTGGTGTTTGCTTTAAGAATATTTTGTTTCATCACCCGCAT
>DAINOA010000241.1:0-1189 GCA_036735625.1 Planktosalinus sp.
GGCAGCAAATGACACCGAAAGAAAATTCAATGTAAGTCACGAAGAGATTCTGGAATATTATGGAGACCGGTTTTCAACTGCCAAAAAAAGTGATTTAAGACCTGTTTTACGCCATTTAAAAGATAAAAATATCACAGACAAAAGAGCGCAACTTGTGGAGGGGCTTTATTTTATGAGGCACCGCAATTACAATTCCTTTATTGAACTTTACATTGCCAGAGAAAATGGTATCATATATTACCCCACAACATGTAACCCCACAGACTCTTTTATAGATGAAGGAAGTTTTGTTCAATATATGACCGGCCTTGCAAAAGAACTGGATATTGATTACGATTTGATAATTGCAACACCCGATTATAACGGTTCAATTGATGATTTACTGTTGCGTTCAAACGTGTCCTATGGCATTCGGTTTAATTTTGATAAGCCTCTTTATATGTTTAATTTAGACTCTCATGTTCAGGCAGATTTTTTTCCGTTTAACCTTGAAGGAACAAAAGTTTTTAAAATAAGCGTAAGAAAAAACCGAAAACTGGAAGAGGTCACTTTGGATTATTTACCGGTAACTTCAGCTAAAGAAAATGTCAATTCCGAAAAAATAGCAGTTACTTTTGACAATGACTTCAGCCTTTTAAACATCAATAGGGATATTAAATTTTCCGGCCAATTTAAACCTTCAGAGCTCAACAGAAGACTGTTTTTTGGTGATTTCTTAAATGAAGAATTCAAGCATTTTGGAACCGATAATTTTTATAATTGTAAGAACAGACAATCCAGATCAGACAAAGAGATTCAAAATAAAATGGATGCACTTATGCAAACATTCAGAAAAAACAAAGAAGAATCGCTTAAAGAACTAATCAACAACAGCTTTAATGTTAAGGTAACCGACTATTCCTATACAGCTGAAAACACTGCCCGCTTTTCAAGTGAACCCCTGCATATCAAAGACTCCTTTCAAATCAAAGATGAACTGGTGAGAAAAGCCGGAAATGATTTTATCGTGGAAGTCGGAAAACTCATTGGAGGTCAGGTACAAATTGCTGAGGACGAAAAGGACAGAAAACTAAATATTTACATTGATTATGCAAAAACCTTCAAATATGAAGTGGAAATACAAATTCCTCAAGGATTTGAGGTTGTTGGTATAGAAAAACTTCAAAAAAATGTTTCAAATGCCACCGGT
>DAINOA010000242.1:0-1185 GCA_036735625.1 Planktosalinus sp.
GTGATGCTTTCTTCCACATTAAGAGTCGCTCCGGGTTCTACAATAAGATCCAGAAAACCCATTTCCTGGTTGAGTGTTGCCTCACCGTCTTTAACGACAATAACGTCAAATTCATTGGTGTTGCCGTTTGGATTAAACGGAGACCAGCTTCCCGCTTCATAGACAAAATTTTCAGAAAAATCCTCGTTCAAAATCACACGAATGTTATCTATGGCGAGTTCGTCCCGACTGCCAGAACCGGCAACATCAGCACTTGACCATCTGAAATAAAAGAACTCCCCTACCGGAATGGGATCTATGGGAATGATTTTTGTGTTTCTGGGGTGTACTTCCCAGGCCGGCGAACCCGATGCGGCTTCAGTAGAAACAAAGTCCAGTTCAGGAACGTCTTCATAAAAATTAAAGCCTTCAGAATAACTGAAGTTTAAGGAACTTGACCTTCCTTGATCATTGTATTCATAAATCAAGTAAGCAACATCGATGCTGGTTATTTCAAAACCGGTTTGGTTTTGCATACGCAGGGTTACGGTGCCGGGAGCAAAATCATCACCGGTGGCTTGCCAGCCAAAAGCGTGATTACCGGGAGCCACTTCAAAGGCATAAAAGCCGCCGGTTGTCACACCCCCGGTTGAAGTACCGCGCGCAAAATCGCCTGATATATTCTCATCTCCAAAATCGGAATCACCTTCATCCATACCGGTGGTGGCAAAGGTATTGCTGTTCAATCTTCCGTTCGCCGGGGCCGACTCAAAACCGCTACCGTCATACTGTCCTTCATTGGCACCAATGGCGGTATTGTCAAAGTCAAGGACAAAGGCGATATTGACATCGTCTATTTGCCAACCAAGCGTGGGCTGTGGTTGTACATTACCGCTTAGCGAAACGCTGATGGGGTCTGCACCGCCTCCACTGATGGTGATGTCATCGCTGTAGTTGTTGTTTCCCAAACCGGCTTTTAAACGCACATAAATGGTGGTGGCTGTTCCGTCATAGGCTGGAAAGTTTAGGGAATCAAAAAAATCAACATCATCTGCAGAGATTTCAAAGTCAGATGAGGCCATTGTCAAATCCACATCACTCCCATCCAGATTAACACCGGAAAGTTCAAAGGATTGCGAGGCGGAGGGGCCGCTGAATTCGAAGTAATCAAGGTTTGTAATACTAACCGGGTTTGCAACAAGAACC
>DAINOA010000243.1:0-1180 GCA_036735625.1 Planktosalinus sp.
GCTCCGGGAAGTGTTAGGTTTGTAAAAGAAATGTTCTGCGGTCTTCCAACCCGAATTGCGGATAAATAATCACCCAAGTTGACTTGTCTGTCTGAACCTCCCCCTCCCCCGCTTCTTTCATCTTGCAACCTTGTACCATGCATAGATGAACTATCTGAACTAAATGCCCTGCTTAACCAATTGGTTGCAAGAAACTTTGCGTAAGGTACCACATCTCTTTTTGAAACCCCTTCTTCAAGAACCGCTTTTGCTTCAAACTGCGCACGTTGAGAAGGTGTAAGATAATTCCATATAATTGCTTGCGCCTGTTCAATCTGTTTTTTGTTTGAACCGGATTTTGATTTGTAAGTGTCAAAACCCGCAAGGTTTGGATTATACATGGCAACAGCAGATAGACCTTCTCTTACTTGTTCAGACTTATTGTCACCTGCGTTTTTTAACTGTTTGTCTATATAGTCAGTGATTGCTTCTGCTCCATAAGTGTTTTCAAGCACTGCCATCATGTTGTTGTCAAACGCATTGGTGTCACTCCTCATACGCTTTACTTCTGAACCTGTAAGAACTTTAAATTTTATTCCGTTCTCACGTAAATCATGTAATTGTTCAGGTTTTACATAGATTGTTTTAGGTAAACCTGTATCAGGTGCAACTGCTTGAATCACAATGTTTCCTGAAGAATCAGTTGCATAAGCGGATTCACCTTTGTTTGCTTTGAGTATGTCTTTAACGTCTTTGAAGTATTCTTCATTCCGTCTCAGTTCATTCTTTCTTCCTTCCCCCAAAATACTGTTTGAAAGCGACCTGACTTTAAGAAAACTTTCTGTTTGGGTAAGTATATCCATATCACTCAAAGAAGCAATCATTCTTTCAAGCGTGTCTATTTCTGACTGTACAGCATTGACATCAGAAGTAAGACCTTTTAAGTCTTTCTTCAGTTCATTTGACAGACCGAGACCTGACTTATCAGCAACAGGAGCTTTTACATCATAAAACTGAGGAGCTTCTGTAGGGGTTGTAAACGCTCTTGAAGGAGCAATATCAATAGGTGTGGGTATTGAATAAGAACCTCCTCCTGAAACACCTCCCCCATACTGATATGAAAGCGTTTTCTTTTTCTTTTTGGGTTTAGGTATATACATTATTTTCCTTTCAGTGTTTTATGAATCCTGTCAACGTTTCT
>DAINOA010000244.1:0-1162 GCA_036735625.1 Planktosalinus sp.
GATCTGTTGCCAAAGCGACATCTTCCAAAAATTCTGCAAGCGAACCGGTGGCTTCATCCAACTCTTTTTGTTCTTCCACAAAATCCCGAAGACCGTTTAAGAGCTCTTCAATATTTTCAATGCGAGCAATACCTTCGGGTGTGGCGTCTTTTTTTAGTTCCTGAACCAAACCTGTTTTTTTAACAACGTGTTCTGCAATTTCAAAGGCATTGTAGTTTTGGTTCAACACCTGAAAGCTTTTAATCGTTGTCACAAAATCCTGAAGCTTTCCTTTGGTACCACTATTTATTTTCAAATCAATTTTATCGAGATGTTCCATCACTTCAAAAATGGAACGCTTGTAATGATTTGCAGCAACAATTAATTTTTCGATGGTTGTATTTCCAATGCCTCTTGCCGGAAAATTAATGACGCGTTTGAGTGCTTCTTCGTCTTTTGGGTTTAAAATGAGTCGCAAATATGAAATGACATCTTTGATTTCCTTACGCTGATAAAAGCTTAAGCCACCATAAATGCGATAGGGAATATCTTTTTTTCGCAAGGCATCTTCCATTGCCCTGGACTGAGCATTGGTGCGGTATAAAATGGCAAAGTTACCGTTTTTGAGCTGGTGGTTCATTTTATTTTCAAAAATAGAACTCGCTACAAAGCGCCCTTCATCACCGTCGGTCATCGTGCGGTTAACAAAAATTTTATTTCCGGAATCATTATGGGTCCAAACAATTTTTTCCAGTTTGGTTTTGTTTTTATCGATAATGGAATTTGCGGCTTCAACAATGTTTTTTGTAGAGCGGTAATTTTGCTCAAGGCGAAATACTTTTACATCATCATAATCTCTTTGAAAATTGAGAATATTGTTGATATTTGCGCCACGAAAAGCATAAATACTTTGGGCATCATCCCCCACCACACAAATGTTCTGAAAACGGTCTGAAAGTGCCCTTACTATTAAGTATTGACTGTGGTTTGTATCCTGATACTCATCAACAAGAATATACCTGAAACGGTTTTGATATTTTGCCAAAACATCCGGAAATCGAGTAAGCAGTTCGTTCGTTTTTAAAAGCAAATCGTCAAAATCCATCGCTCCGGCTTTAAAGCATTTGGCAACATAATCTTTATAGATATCACCCAACCTTGGCATTTTTGCCATCGCATCGGC
>DAINOA010000245.1:0-1104 GCA_036735625.1 Planktosalinus sp.
ATAAGGGTTGCTTATTTCAGAATCATAACGGTATTGAAACAAACCGTCAAATATACCAAAAGTATTAAACCCCCATTCAGCACCATTAAGAGTCACTTCTGATTCATCTGCCCCCTGAATAACAATGTTGATTACATAAGGAAGTGTTTCAAAAGTATAAAGCGAAACAGTGTTTCCTGCACAGTTTGATTGAGTGATTTCAACTTGGTATTGAGAACTTAATTCAAGACCTGAGAAACTTACTGTTGATGTTGTCGTCTCAAAAGACTGTTGAGGTAAACCGTTTCTAAGCAACCTTACCTGATATGTCTGTGTAGGGTCAAACGGTGAGAATGTGATTGATGCTGTTGTTGTTGTAACATCGGCAAGCTGAAAAGACAACTGTTCCGGAAGAGGTTGTGTACAGCAGTCTTCAGAAGGTATAAACCTTAAAGGTATCAATGTGACAAACAACGGTTCAGGTAAACCTGTTATTACAGATGCCTGTGCAGGTGTAACCCCTCTAGGTACAAACAGTGAACGTATGGGGGTGTTGTTGAGACGTTCCTGCAACAAAACCCTTTCCCTAAAAGGTTCCCCTCCTATTTCTGTACAGATACCATCACCTGACCAGTTATAAGTAAAATTGTTTTCACCACAAACAGGTACAGAACCTATAATAATATCATAGAGTTTTTTGATATGTTCTTTACAGACAGAACTGTTTAATACACACTCAACGTCTTCACGCTTGAGGATTGTATCAAGGTCTTCTTTATCAATACAGTTACCGTCACGGTATAAATCAATCTTTTTTCTTACTTCAAGCAGAAACGCTATATAATACCAGTAGTAGAGTATTTCATTTTTTAGCTCATCCTGTTTACGACCATACTTTTCCTGTGACCAAACTTTTCCATGTTTCAACAACAAAGAGTTTTTTATGGCAAGAAAAGCCTGTTCCCTGAGTGTTTCAAGAAAAGTGTTGTTTCGGTATGTACAGTTATAATTCTCCATATTAGCTGACACCTACAAATATTATAACCCCTTGTCCGTCTGTCCAAAGATTTGAAGGATATGAAACAGGTGTGTCACAACACGTCAGGTTTGAAAAAGATTGACAGT
>DAINOA010000246.1:0-1066 GCA_036735625.1 Planktosalinus sp.
GCTCATCATCATCATGACGCACACTCTCCCCGGTCCAACCTGTGTGGCACTTTATTCCGAAATGATTGTTTGACCTCATTGTCAAATCACCTCTTCCGGCACCAGATTCTAATATTCCCTGCGCAATTTTTATGCTTGCAGGAATTCCATAAAGTAACATTTCTTCCTGGGCGATTTGTTTATAATTGTCAATATAAATAGAAACGACTTCAGCATAAGTAGCATTTGCCGGTGGGGTGACAACTTTTGTAGGTGGTAGTTTGTCTTCTTTATCCACTTTAACTGGAGTTTCTTTGACCGGAGGCTTGACAATTTCACGGTTTTGCGGAATTTTTTTAGCAACACGCTTTTTAGAACCACAGCTACAGATTAAAAAAACAGAAAATAAGAGTACAAAAATACTGGTGAGGCGCATATTAAATTTTTATAAGTGGTAAATTTCTTTTTTTCAATTGTAAATTCATACCTTGAATCCCTTGAAGACCTCCGGTATGAATGGCTAAAATACGAGAATTTTTTGGAAAAAAGCCCGTCTTAACCAGCTCAAAAATACCGTAGATCATCTTTCCGGTGTATATAGGATCAAGAGGTATATCTGTTTTATTTTTAAACACATTAATAAAACCAACCAACTCCTGATTGATTTTAGCATAGCCCCCAAAACAGAAATCATCTGTGATTTCCCAGTTTGCTTTTGAAGTCCATTTTTTGATTTCATTTTCTAGAAATTCTCCTTTTAATGCAGAAAATCCGATTATTTTTTGATGCGGTTTACTACTGTTTACAATCCCGGCCATTGTGCCACCGGTACCCACCGGTAAACAGATATAATCAAAAACAGCATCTTCTTCTGTTAAAATTTCTTCACAGCCTTTGATAGCCAAAAAGTTTGTTCCGCCTTCAGGAAGCAGATAAAAATCTCCATATCTTTCATTTAATTCTTTTTGGAAATTTATAGTGTCCTTCTTTTTATATTGTTCTCTACTAACAAAATTAAACGTCATTCCATTTGCTTTCGCGAAAGCAAGTGTAGGATTTTCATCAATTTTTTTAACAAGTTCTTCAC
>DAINOA010000247.1:0-1061 GCA_036735625.1 Planktosalinus sp.
CACACCTTTTCTTGATACTGATTCCCAAGATGCAAAAACAAAGGGTATTGCATTAAAATCATCTGTCTTTAAACCTGAGTCACAGTCAAAGTACATTATTTGTGAAAGTTCTTTGATAGCTGCGTTTTCCCTCTTGCTGAACAACCCTGACCATGTGACACAAGGAAGGTTTCTTTTTTTTTCATCTGTGGGTCTGTCTCTGTAAGATATTATTCTTGTTTTTTGTTTTGCAGAAGGTTCAGCTATTTCAGACAAAACCCTTTCAACAGAAAGTTCTGCAAAAGGTTTTGTTTCAGTTACATGGGGAAACAAAGAAATTTTCTTTTGTAAGAACACATCTTCCATAATATACAGAATTGAAAATATAAAAAAAGGTACCGGGCATGATAACCCGGTACCTGGTTATTGATTAATAAAACGGAAGTTCGTTTGTTTCTTTTGCAGGTGATTTTTCTTGACCTGCATAAGGAGCCAAAGGTTTTACAACAAACGTTTCGTTTTCACGGATGAGGTAGCTTTTTTCTTTTTCCAGTTCTTTTATGACAACTTTGTCAAAAAATTCAATAACAGCATCTTCTTCTTTCCATGCTGCCATGAATTTAGAAAACACTGATTGGTATTTTTCATCACGCACACCAACAAGAATCCAAACGTCTTTGTCTTTCAACCTGTCTTCCAGACCTTTTACTGCTTCTTGGTTACCCTTAAACAACTCAAGGATTACCTTTTGAAGTGAAATTTTGTCTGACTTTTTGAGGTTTGCAAACACTTTGTAATCACTTACCAGTTCTGCCTCACCTTCAAGTGAAGAACGGGATGCTTCATTGGTGAAATATACATTTTCTGCTGGTGATTCAGCAATCTGTGAGTTGCCGTAAGCATCCACAAACTGTTTTTTTCCAGATGTAGGAAATACCTTTTCACGGTCACTCAACCAGTATGTGTGCTTTGCATACACAAAATCATTCGAGAAGAACACATCCAACCTTCTGGTTCCGTTTGAGCTAATATTTTCAGAAATAGCTACTTTGGTGATTTTTACTTTGGTCACACCGACCATG
>DAINOA010000248.1:0-1046 GCA_036735625.1 Planktosalinus sp.
CCAGCGCCAGCTCATCAACTTTGCCCGCGTGGCGCTGATGGGCCACGTGCCCGTGATCCCGATCCGCACCAATGAGGTGGTGGGCGATGGCAGCAAGCTGCTCGAGGTGGAGAGCAGGAAGGTGAAGATGGTGGAGGTGAAACCAATTGGATTAGGACAAGAAGATATCCTAATACCTGCTGTTGCTACAGGAGGAATAGTTACCTCTGCTAATGGGTTCTACATTCATTCATTTGAAGATCCGGGGACACATTCATTTAATGTGATCAGCGGAGTTACAGAAATTGAACTGATTGTAATAGCCGGTGGAGGTGGTGGAGGTGCTCATAGGGGCGGAGGCGGTGGTGCCGGAGGCGTCATAAAATTTGTCGCTGGAGAAAGTAACAACAATCTAGCCTCTTCTTATCTAGTGTCTCCTGGGACATACAGTATATCCGTGGGCGCGGGAGGAGCGCATAATGAAAATGGACTAAATTCATTTTTTGAAGAATTAGTGGCCATCGGTGGAGGTTCAGGAAGAAATACTGCGTCAGGATTATCTGGGGGCTCTGGGGGTGGCGGCGGTTCAAGCGCGAGCTTCACTGGTGGTGGCTCAATAGCTGGTCAAGGCAATAATGGAGGTGCCGGGTACAACGCAGGATCATTTTTAGGCGGTGGCGGTGGCGGCGGCGGTGCGGGGGGCCAAGGTGACGATGCAGTCGGAACAACTCCTGGTGATGGTGGAAACGGTATTACGACTCTTATCAGAGGACTTGCCGAACAGTTCGCTGGTGGAGGCGGTGGCGGTGGTAGAAGTGGTGCGTCGGGTGACACCTCCTTTGGGCAAGGAAAAGCTGGAGGAGGGAACGGGGGAAACAAAAATTCAGCCGCCGACATTTTGTCCAAAGGAAAAGACGCAGTCCCAAATTCCGGAAGTGGCGGAGGAGGCGCTTCCGGTGGAGGCGCAAATCAAGTTGGCGGAGCAGGTGGATCCGGTATTGTGATTATCCGCTATCCAATAAATTCTTAATTTAACCCCATGCTTTCACCCGATTTCATCCTGATGC
>DAINOA010000249.1:0-1045 GCA_036735625.1 Planktosalinus sp.
AATTTCCGTAACTACACCGTTTGTAACACTCATGTATCCGTATTTAAATGTTTTTACACTATTTACAACATCTAGCTTCATAAGTTTGAAATTGTTTTTTTCTTCATTAAAATAAACTTTTCAGAGAATACCGCAAGAGCAATTGATTTGTTCACACCATCTTGAACAAAAGGTATTTCCACAATGTTCGGGAAAGCATCAATACCCCACAACACAATATCACCTTCCTTATAAAGATATGAAGAAGAAAGCAACACCTTTCCTATTGTTTTCTTTTTCTTTTCCACAAGGTGAAGCTTTGATGAGGATTCCATATCTGGGGCAACCAGCAACATACCTTCGGCAACTTCGTAATCTTTTACGATTTTGTTTAAATCCAAGTTTTCTGCTTCCTTATTCATAATTGTTTTCAGTTATGATTTGATTGATTTTTTCTTTAACGTCTTCGTCTTTAACAAGCTCTGCCGCAAGGTTTAAGTGATAAAACCAGCTACGGACATGAGGTTCAAGTGAATTGGAGTGAAAAAGCTTTGCGTGATACCTTCCCTCATCATCAATCCACATACATTCAATTCCTTCAAACACCGGTTTACCTTCTTTCATTTTCAAGTTCCCGTTTGCTTCAGTCTCGTAACTGAACCCTGAAACCTGCATTACCGGAGGTCCGCCTCCTTTCAGTGTCACTAAATCATGTAACCTGTATTTCGTCTTCATCCTCTTTTAATTTTTTTTCATTTGTACCAAAAAAGTAATAATCCTTAACCTGTGTCCTTTCTTCAAGAAGTGATTTGGTAATAAAACCTATCATTGCGGAAACACCGTTTGTTGAAGCAAGACCTATTACCCAATCATCTTTGTCAAGAACAACCATTATGGAAAAGTTCACCACTGCCTGCACAACAAGCAAAGCAAGAACATACCACATGTTTACATTAATAATTTTTCTTGCAAGAAACTGTCTTGTTTTGTCTTGGCTTTCAAACATAGCTGAGGTAATAACGTGTCCTCAAATATAAACAAGACATGTATATTTCTTACTTCTTTT
>DAINOA010000250.1:0-1045 GCA_036735625.1 Planktosalinus sp.
GTATGAACTTGAAGTATTGAACCCCCAGCTCAAAAACAAATACATTGGTAGGTTCACACCCAAGACAACAATCAAGTCAGGTCAGGTCAACATGAACCCTGTCAGTGCATGGAATGATGATAGTGAACTTGCTTACGGAAGGTTTCATAACCTGTATTACGGAACACAGCTTTATGCAGGTACAGAACATAAAGACAAAGACACTTCAAGACATCTTACAAGGGGTACACAGGCATTTACCGCAACACTGTTTTCAGGGTTTGAACAAGACATGTCTGAACAGGCTCAAAGAGCAATTGCTTACGGTGCAGACCTTGAAATAGAGGAATTTGCAAAGACATTGGAATCTTCAAACCTTACATCTAAACAAGTAACCGGGTTTAAAGAAAACATGAAGAAAATCCTGCTTGGTTCTGTTGCTGAAACAAGTTTATCCGGTTCTTCTGCACTTGAATTGTTAAAACGCACAGCATCGGATATTAACCTTGACAACGGTAACCTTATTGGTTTGTTTGTATCAAGGTTCAACTCACACCTCAGTAAAAAAGGGATACGTGTCAAGTTTGCAGGAGGTCAGTATGTATTGACCAACCAAACAACAAACATGTTTGATGTAACCACACCTGATGGTAAAAAAGTTGTTGTTCCTTCTTATGAAGAAGCGTTGATTGCTTCTGTAAGCAATATAGAAAACATTGGTAAACCTAGAAGGTTGCAGGGAGGTGATGCTTTTTGGACAGACTCAAGTGGTAAAAAACAAAGTTTTAAAGAACACGCTATTTACAGAGATGTTGTCAATGCAAAAAACCTTCTTGAAACGAGCAGGTTGTCTTTCCAAGAAGCAGTGACAATTGAAAATATCAAATCAAAGTGGAATGATTTACAGCTTGCAAAAAAAGAACATCAAAGAATACTTGGTGAAGCAAGGTATATGCTCAACTTGATAAAACAGGGAGTTGACGTTTTTTATAATGAAGAAACCCAGAAAGTAAGTAAAATTGATGGTTCTGTCACCAAACAAGAATACACTCCTTGGGAAATAGGT
>DAINOA010000251.1:0-1031 GCA_036735625.1 Planktosalinus sp.
TTGTTTTATCTTTGTTTTAATTTAAAATATAATATATGAAACATAATGGTATAATCCACGACCCTATCCCCCACACATACACCAACGGTGAGGACAAACACTATAAGTCAGTCACTTCTTTTGTAAAACTTTTTGAACATCCTTATGATGAAGACTTCTGGTTGACTTATAAAGCAGTGTCATTGATTTTAGGGGATGTTGCCCATAAACCATTAAAACTTCAATTCTTAAAGCTAGGGGGTTCTTACAGGGAAGAAGCAAAACAATGGTATTTGTCCCAAACCGTAAACCTTGTTGACCCTTACCAGCTTGAGGAACGTAAACTGGTTGTCAAAGAATCTTGGAATGAAAGTTCAGACAAATCATTAAAGAAAGGTTCTGACAAACACGACCTTGAAGAAAAAAGGGTTATAAGGCAACATGGAAGGTTTGATTCCAATGGGGTTGACATATCCACACTTGAACCGGGTGTGTATCCCGAGCTTAATGTTTATATACACAGATACATGCTTGCAGGGAGGTTGGATTACTGCAAAATATATAAAGACAAAAGTTTTGATATTGTTGATTATAAAACAAACAAAAAAGAAAAGTTTACGTTTTCAAGTTGGGAAAACCCTTTTACCAAAGAAAAACAGTTTATGTTTCCTCCGTTCAACAAGTTTGAACAGTGCGCAATGTCAACTTATACTGTTCAGGTATCTCTTTACGCACTGTGTCTTGAAGATGCGGGATTTAAATTCAAAAAAGGAAAAATCAAACATTTTTATGAAGAACATTTTTCACTGAACAGTAAAAAAACAAAGTTTCTTTCTGAAGACTACCCCATCCATTATTGTAAGAAAGAATGTGTTGAAGCACTTGAAATGTATAAAGACAAGAACTTATGGTGACAGAATTTGATTCAGATGAGGAAAAACAGTTTTATCAGATGCTTTTGTTTTGTGAAGAACAAAAATGGATAGCAAACATTGAGAGGGGTCAGACTTACAAACTGTTCCCCAATTTAAAGGCAGGGGGGGTAAAAGAAT
>DAINOA010000252.1:0-1028 GCA_036735625.1 Planktosalinus sp.
CGTAATCACTGTGTACCGACACATCCCTGCTTTTTAAATATAACCTCTAATATCCATACATACTGAATGCGTAAACTGTTCCCAAAAATAAACAATAGGGGGGTATGTTTAATAAGGTTTCTAATTATTGACACTTTACCCCTTCTGTTGCCGTTGATTTGCTCACTAATCAATCAAAGTCAGCTTCCTCCAAACCAACATAAAATTCATTGTACATTCTGTTGGAAACTTACTCATTGGGAAACATGGGAGATAGAGAGAGGCGAACAATCCATACAATTCTCACAGAAAGTAACGCACGTTGTTGAACATCATTTTGTGTATCTGTACATGCAACAGATTGAATGTACAGATACAATCTGTTGCATGTGTACATACAAAAACCTTCATAAACTTTTTTTTGATAAAAACAAGTAAAACTTTTGGTATTTTCTAGGTTTTTTGTTAAATTTGTTCATTCTCAACATAAATGTTACAAAAATGTCAAGAAAGAAAAGACTTTATTTTGAAACAGAAGAAACACAGACGACTATAAAGAAGCGTAAAGGTTGGATTGAGATTGATATGGACTACACACAGTTTTATGAATGTCTTGGTAAAGTGATTGCTTCATTGAACAGTCTTATGTCAATCAAGCTTCTTTGTTGGGGTTTCACTGAAATCAATAAGCAGAACATGTTTACATTCAATGAAACAAAACTGAATGAGTTTAACAAGTGGTTGGTTGACAATGGGGGTGAACCTTATAACAAAAGAAGTGTTTATAATTCATTGAAGGAACTGGTTGACATAAAGGTTTTTATTAAGTGGAGCAACTCAAGCTATCAGATAAACCCTATGTTCATTTGGTCTGATGCTGTTGAAAAAAGACTTGAACATCTTAAAGACATGAAGAAGTTTGAAGAGTTTATGGTTGAAGAGGAAAAAGTGTTGCCGGGTCTTTCTTTTTATACAAGGGTTGAATAACGGTTTTTTGTTTTATCTTTGTTTTAATTTAAAATATAATATATGAAACATAATGGTATAAT
>DAINOA010000253.1:0-1025 GCA_036735625.1 Planktosalinus sp.
GCATCTGAACCAACAACAGGTTCAAAGTTTTCTGCTTTCTGTATAATCAGTTCTGACAACAGGTTCTCCAAACTTTCGTTATATGCTTCCATTAATTTATACTCGGTTGTGGAGCCATAAGATGTAAGCAGCTTTTCAAAACTTGCAGGTTCTGAAACACGCAATGCTGTCAATGCAAGCGGAAGCAGTTCTTTTAGTTCTGTATGAGGTGACAGTGAGTCTTTCATAAGAATCTTACCTTCTTCCACAAACACTGCTTTAGGGGAGTTTGTAAACCATTCAGGATGTTGTGAACTATCTGTAATCACATTGACACCTATTTCCCTTAGCTTTTCTGCAATTGATTCAGCAAGCATCACCGAGTCTTTGTTGTGTGTAAAAACGGCTGTCTCAACCACATCTTTCACATACATCAGATTACCTGTCTCTTCAGCTTCTGTTTGTCTAACCGAAGGTTGTGAATAGTAATCCCTGAACTTTTTGCTTACATTTTCAATTTCTTTTTCTACCTGTGGTATCAAAGACTTGAACAGACGTATCAGGGATTCTTTATCAGATGCTTTACTATCCCTTGTGTAAGTACCTTGAACTTTACGTATCTTAGCGTATGCAGAACTTGATACAGGTACCTTAACAACGCCTAAATATAAACCATCAGGATTAAAACCTATATGAAAAGAAGGAAAATCTTCACCGGGGTTAGGGATATATGCTCTCATTGCTGCTTTAAACCCAACCAGAGCGGTTCTTTCAGCATGTAGCGATTCTTTGACAAGTGCATTGTCAGGGTTTGTTTCCACAAAGTTCCCTATTGAATCAAATGCGTTCTTCAACATTGAGTGTTCAACATTGCTAAACCTTGACATTGCGGATGCTGATTTCATTAATGATACCAAAGACTCCCACAGACGTTGCAACACAGATGAGTTTGAAGGGTTGGGTAATTTAAGTGCGGGTATGGAAGCAAGGTATGCTTGAAACTCAGGATTGGTCAATGCTTCAGCAATAAACTCTTTAGGGTCACT
>DAINOA010000254.1:0-1023 GCA_036735625.1 Planktosalinus sp.
AGTGCTTTTTCAACACTTTTGAGCTTACCGTTTAAAGCGTTGATTAAATCCGGGTTTTTCGCTTCTGCAATCTGTTTTTGAAGTGTGACAATGTTTTCTTCAATTGTTTTTGTTGAGGCAAGTGAACCAAATTCTGTTTTTGTGTCTCCAGTGTAAACATAAACAATCAAAACATCTGAGTTTTCAATGTCTTGTGTTGCAGCATATCCAACATGTTTGGTGTTTGTTTTTTCAACAGTAACCCTTGTTATTGACTCAGGGTTTTTCATTAAGTCAAAACGTTCACGCAAAACCTGAGAAACAGTTTTACCTGCCAATGTGTTTTCAGACATGAAGAAAGGCATGATATAAGTTGAGTCTGTTTCATTAAAAAACCTCAACTGTCTCAAAACCTCTTCTTCTTCCGTAAGTTCTTTAGGGTCAATGTCTTCTAAAACATCTTTGTTTTTTCTTTCAATTTCAGGGGAAGCAAGTAAACCATGTATCTCAATCTGTTCATTGAGGATTTTATCCACATTTTGCTTTCCTTCTTCAGTGGTAATGTCAAACCTTGCAATAAACCTGTTTTGATTTGATGTTTGGTTAGATGCAAGACGTATCATTACAGCAGATGATGGGCTGTTGTTGTTTGATTTGAACTTGTCAAGTGTGTTTTTAAAAGCTTTTGAAGAATCAAACGCCGTACCGGTTACGGCATGAAATGATTTCTTGGCTCTTGACACCATTGTAAGAAAGTGTCTTCCTTCAATAAACGCATCATAGTGGTTACCACTGTCAAGGTTTTGGTTGAACACAGAAGAACCCAACATAACCACATGGTCTGCCTGTGAACCCTTTACCGATTCTTTTTCACCTGAATCATAAACAACTTTAGGGTCTGAAACACCAAACAGTTCTTTTATTGCAACAGCACTGTCTTCAAGTGAGGTGTTGTTTTTAGGTACAATAAAAAGTATTTTGTCAGAAACTATGTCTTTGAGTTTATTCTTTACAGAATCAACATCGACTTCAAATTCTGTACCC
>DAINOA010000255.1:0-1018 GCA_036735625.1 Planktosalinus sp.
TTTTGGAAAACTTGATTACTAATAATTTCTAAATAATTTACGATGAAAATTTTTCAAACTGGTCTCTTTCAGAAACCGTGCTTTCATTTCCAGAACTGCAAGAATTGTTAAATACACTCACTTTGGGATTTGGATACAGCAATAACGAAAACAGGATTAGGTTTTTAAAGAAATGGATAAGTGAACTTGAATCAGAAAATGACACGTCAGGAACAGAAAGATAAGGTGTTTATGGAGGTTGCTCATTCCATAGCAAGCCTGTCAAGATGTGAGAGACGTAAAGTAGGAGCTGTTATTGTACTCAAAGACAATTCTATGGTTTATGGGTTCAACGGTACACCAAAAGGTACAGACAACTGTTGTGAAGATTCTGATGGTCTTACAAGACCTGATGTGATACATGCGGAACTCAACGCTGTACTTAAAGCTGTGGGTAATGCAAAAAACCTGCACAACAGTTGTTTGTATGTTACGGTGTCTCCTTGTGAAAGATGTGCTGCATTGATGGTACAGACAGGTGTGTCAAGGGTTGTGTGGAATCAGGATTACAATAACCTGAGAGGTATTGAATATTTACGCAAACATAAAGTTAAATGTGTGAAATTAGTATGAAAACAAAGTATATTTCAGGTTTGGCAAGAAAACTAAGGACTTCATTGGGAATGAGTCAGGAAAAACTTGCCCAAAAAACAAAATTTTCCCAATCAACAATATCTAAGTTTGAACGTGGTTTTTGTTGCAATGAACTTGTAGCTGTTAAAATATTTTCAGAAATTGCAAAGGAAACAAACAAACAGAGTAAAACTCTTATTCTCCATGCAAATGACAATTGACGAAATCCTCAAATCAAAAACCTTCGTGCGTGAAGGTTCACCTGCACTCCCATCGGTTGCTTATCTTGAACCGGTTCTACGTTCATTTGAAACCCTTGGTGACAGCGAACTCAAAGTTGATGTTTCAGGTGTTGTAGAAAACCAAAATGATGATGGTTCAATCAACAAATCTTATGGTGTGGTCA